>NZ_JBSFBZ010000039.1:0-73608 GCF_053593195.1 Saccharopolyspora sp. NPDC002376 | reverse complement strand
CGAGCGAGGAGGGCTGGGCCGACGGCGACCGGACGCTGCACTGCGGTCTCCAGCAGCCTGGACCGTCCGGGAAGCTCTACCCGATCAAGGGCAGTGCTTCGACGACCGACCAGTCCAACATCTACCCGGAGGGCCGCTGCCTGGGCATCAACGGCACCGCGGTGTGGGACCCGGTGGACTGCGCGAAGCCGCACGCGGTGGAGATCACCGGCATGGTCAACCTCGGCGACGAGTTCCCCGGCGGCTGGCCGGCCGAAAAGGACCAGGACCCGTTCCTGTTCAACCGGTGCGCGGAGCTGACCGAGCGCTTCGCCGGCGGCCCGAACGTCGCCAAGGACAAGGGCCTGGTCATCTACTGGGACACCCTCCCGGAGGAGAGCTGGAACGCCGGATCGCGACAGGTGAACTGCAAGGTCAGCGCGCAGCTGCCGGACGGCAGCGGACTGGCGCCGGTGACCGGCAGCGTCAAGGGCGAGGTGCGCGTCGGCAAGGAACCGGCGCCGCAGATCACCACCGCCGGCCAGCCCGGCGCTCCCGCCGCCGAGCCCCGCTGAGCTGGTAGAACGGGGTCATGCCGGTGGAGATGACCCGCGCCCGGTTCGAGGAGCTCGTCGGGGACGCGCTCGATCTGCTGCCCGCGGAGTTCGCGGCCGCGATGAACAACGTCGTGGTCCTGGTCGAGGACGAGAACCCCGAGGACCCCTCGCTGCTCGGGCTGTACGAGGGCATCGCGCTGACCGAGCGCGACAGCACCTACGCCGGGGTCATGCCGGACCGGATCACGATCTACCGCGACCCGCTGCTGGACATGTGCTCGGACGAGACCGAGCTGGTCGACGAAGTGGCGATCACCGTGGTGCACGAAATCGCCCACCACTTCGGCATCGACGACGAGAAGCTCCACGCCCTCGGCTGGGGCTGAGGGTCCCGTCCCGACGGGTTTCGGTGTGTCGGGGTCTGACGCACCGGAGCGTGTCAGAGGGTTTCGAGGCCGTCCCAGGAGGTGCAGGTCCAGCCCGTCGGGGCGTCGGGGTCGGATTCCAGGACGATCATGCCGGTGTTCGGCAGGTACACCGCGTTCGACATCGTCCCGTCGACGTTCGACGCCAGCGCGCACGCCGCCAGCCGCAGCATCGCACCGTGGCTGACCAGCGCCACCCCGCCGTCCCCGGAGCCGTCGATCGCGCTGCGCGCACCGGCGACGAACCGGGTCAGCACCTCTCGACCGGTCTCCCCGCCCGGCATCGGCACGTCGAGCTCGCCGCCGTGCCAGAGCCCGTAGACCTCCTCGAAGGTCCGCAGCGCCTCCCGATCGCCCCGCCCCTCCAGGTCACCGACGTAGACCTCGTGCGTGCCTTCGACGACCTCGACGGGCAGACGGTGCCGCTCCGCCAACGGCTGCGCGGTCATCTGCGCGCGAATCGCACGGCTGGCGTGGATCGAGACGATCTTCTCCTCGGCCAAGCGCTCGGCGAGATCCGCCGCCTGCTGCTGGCCGAGCTCGGTCAGGCCGGGGCCGGGCGGCAGGGTGTCGAGCACGTGGTCCACGTTGGCCGGGGTCTGCCCGTGGCGGATCAGGAGCAGGCGCAACCCGCTGGGCGCCTCGAGTTCGAAACCGCTCATGCCAGCCTCCCCGCCCGCACGTCCTCGACCCACTTTGCCGATGCCAGGAACGCCTGCTCTGAGGCCGACGGACGCACGCTGGCCGGCGACCGGTCGGCCTTCGGGTAGGAGCCGAGGAATCGGACGGAGCTGCACCGGCGGCGCAACGCGGTCAGCGCGTCGCCGATCCGCGCGTCCGCGACGTGCCCGTCGAAGTCCAGGAAGAACCGGTACTCGCCGAAGCGGTCCTTGATCGGCCGGGACTCGATGCGGCTGAGGTTGATGCCGCGCAGCGACAGCTCGGCGAGCAGGTCGGCGAGCGTGCCGACCTCGTCGCTGATCACCGCGCACAGCGAAGTGCGGTCCGCGCCGGTCGGTTCCGGCAGCTTGCCGGGGCGGCGCACCAGCAGGAATCGGGTCACCGCGTCGCGCACGTCGGCGATGCCGCCGACCAGCCGTTCCAGGGACGGGTAGTGCTCGAGGGCGACCGGCGCGGAGATCGCCGCGTCGAACTCGCCCGCCGCCACCGCCGCGGCACCTGCCGCCGTCGAGCCGGCGGCCCGCACCTCCGCGTCCGGCAGGTTCTCCGCGAGCCAACCGCGGACCTGAGCCAGCGCGTGCGGGTGGCTGGCCACAGTGCGGATCGCCGACTGCTCGGTGCCCGGCCGGACCACCAGGTCGAACTGGATCGGCAGCAGGGCTTCCTGGACCGCGACCAGCGGCTCGTCCACGGTCAGCGCGTCCAGCGTCGCGTTGACCGAGCCCTCCACGGAGTTCTCCACCGGAACCCCGGCGGCCAGCACCTCGCCTCTGCGCACCGCGGCCAAGGCCAGCGGAACTGTTTCGCAGGGTACGAGTTCGGCGTCGAAGTCCCCGGTGAGCGACCTGGTGGCTTGCTCGGTGAAGGTGCCCGCCGGGCCGAGGTACGCGATTTGTGGCACGCGCCCAGCCTAGAGAAGCCCGCCACCCCGGCTCGCACTACGGGTGCAGCGGTTCGCCGGAAAGGTTGTGCCGCTTAGGTGTGACCTACCCGATGTCACTTGGGCGCCCATTCCTGCGATGCTGTGTGTCGTGACCGCAGATTCGGGTTGCTCGTCGGAGAGGACGGAGCCGGAGCTGCAGCTCGTCCTCTGCGCGTTGGACGAGCCGCTCGCCGCAGCCTGGCAGGAGATCGCTGAGGACCGCGCTGGCCTCGCCGTCCACCAGGGCTCCGTTCTTGACCTGTCGGTCGATGCTGTGGTGAGCCCGGCGAACTCGTACGGCTGGATGCGCGGCGGTATCGACGCCGTGTACGCGCAGACCTTCCCCGACGTGGAAGAGCAGGTGCGCAGCGCCGTGCTGGCCTACCACGGCGGCGAACTGCCGGTCGGCGAAGCGCTGCTGGTGCCCACGGGCGCGCCGAACCCGATCTGGCTGATCAGCGCCCCCACCATGCGGGAACCCGGCGAGCGCCTGCCCGCCGACACCGTGCACCCGTACCTGGCGGCGCGCGCCGTGCTGCGGCTGTGGGCCAGCGCGATGCTGGAGAACGGCGCGCTGGTGCGGCAGGTGGTGGGGTCGATCGCCATGCCCGGTCTGGGCACCGGTATCGGCGGGGTTGCTCCGGAGCTGTGCGCGCGGCAGATCGCCGCTGCGTGGGACGAGGTGTTCGCCCACGCCCAGTTCTGACGATCAAGCGGAACCTCGCGGCAGTGAGTACCGTCGGGCGCACCGGCTGACCACCGAGGAGGTTCTCCGATGCTGATTCGCCGTTTGGCCCGCCCGATGCTCGCCGCGGTGTTCATCTACGGCGGGATCGGGGCGCTGCGCGATGCGCCGAACCACGCCAAAGCGGCGGCCCCGCTGCTGGAGAAGGCCACCGGCCCGATCAAGGACTCGCTGCCGGAGCAGATCCCCACCAACCCGGAAACGCTGGTGCGCATCGACGGCGCGGTCAAGGTCGGGGCGGGCGTGATGCTGGCGCTCGGCAAGTTCCCGCGGCTGGCCTCGCTGCTGCTGGCCGGCAGCATCGTGCCGACGACGCTGGCGGCGCACGCGTACTGGGAGATCGACGACCCGCAGGAGCGCGCCAACCAGCAGGCCCACTTCCTGAAGAACGTCGGACTGCTCGGCGGACTGCTGCTGACCGCGGTGGACACCGGCGGCAAACCGTCGGTCAGCTACCGCGCCAAGCGTCGCGCGAAGAAGGTCGCGGCGAAGACCCAGCGGACCGCTGGCGCGACCAAGGGCGTGGCGAAGATCAAGAAATAGAGCGGATTCGACCCTCCGCGCACCTTTCGCCCGAGACCTACGTAGCGTGGGTGTGTGCCCGTGAGCGTGCTGCTAGTCGATGATCATGAGGTGGTCCGGCGCGGTCTGCGCGACCTGCTGGACACCGAGGAGGACGTCGCGATCGTCGCCGAGGCCGGTGGCGTCGGCGAGGCCTTGGTGCGCGCGCAGGCGACCGGGCCCGACGTCGCGGTCATCGACATGCGACTGCCCGACGGCGACGGCCTGGAACTGTGCCGACGACTCCGGGAGCTGCCGGATCCGCCGTACTGCCTGGTGCTGACCGCGTTCGACGATGAGGCCGCGCTGGTCGGGGCGATCAACGCCGGGGCGTCGGGTTACCTGCTCAAGCAGGTCCGCGGCCAGGACCTGGTCAACGCGGTCCGCGAGGTGGCGGCGGGCCACTCGCTGCTGGACCCGATTACCACCGGGCGGGTGCTGGCACGGCTGCGCCAGTCCGCGAACCCGGAGCAGGACGAGCTCGCGACGCTGACCGAGCGGGAACGCCGGGTGCTGGAGCTGATCGGCGAGGGCCTGACCAACCGGCAGATCGCCGAGCAGCTGTTCCTGGCGGAGAAGACGGTGAAGAACTACGTGACCTCGGTGCTGGCCAAGCTCGGCATGGAGCGCCGGACCCAGGCCGCGGCCTGGGTCGCCCGCCGCCAAGGCCAGCTCTGACCCGCACGGTTTCCCGTGATCGATCCGCATGGCGGTGCGGGTGGCATGAGCACCACCCGTGAGTCGCGGTCCCGAGTCCTACTCAACCGCACCTCAGGGGACCGTGACGCAACCCAGCCACAAGAAACCCCGAAAACGCAAGATCATTCTCGATCGCAACCACCACTGTGAACCTCGGAGAGGCGGGACAGCGGGACTTCCCAGGTGACCGTGGTGCCGCTGTCCGGGGATGAGGTGATCACGCAGCGGCCTCTTGCCGCGACCGCTCGTTCTTCGAGGTTCCGCAGACCTCTTTTGCTCACGTCGCGGGGGATTCCGCAGCCGTCGTCGACGACTTGCAGCAGCAGTCCGGCCTCCGAGCGACGCACGCGCACCAGGATCGACTTCGCACCCGCGTGTCTGACCACATTGGACAGTGCTTCGCGCAGGGCCGCGCGGGCGTGGTCGGCTACCTGGACCGGCACGTCCGACAGGTCGCCCTCGATCTCCAGCTGCGGGGGCCGCCCCAGCAGCTCACCGGCGATCTGCACCTCGGAACGCATCGAGTCGTCGAGCGCGGGCGCGTGGCGCGGGGGTTCCGGATCAGCGGAGCGCAGCGTGCGGGCGGTGGCCCGGACCTCGGCGATGGCCTGGTCTATCTGCTCCACCGTCTCCGACAGCCGGGTCGCGTCGGCGGGCGCGAGCTGCCCGGACAGCCGCCGCTCCAACACCTCCAGCTGCACACCGGTGGCGTAGAGCCGCTGCACGATCACGTCGTGCAGGTCGCGCGCGATGCGCTCGCGCTCCTGGTACACCGCGATCCGCTGCCGCGCGGTGGATCCCTCCGCGAGCACCAGCGCCAGCCCGGCCTGCGCGGCGAAGGATGTCAGCACGTCGACCGCGACACGCGTGAACGTGCTCGCGCCGCGCCTGCGGTACACCGCCAACGCACCCAGCCGGCGCTCGCGGGTGCCGAACGGCGCGACCGCGAACGGACCGTAAACCCGCAGCTCAGCGGGGACGTACGGGGCCGTGAGCGGATCGTCGATGAGGTCGTCCACGACGACCGGAACACCGCTGCGGGCCACACGCGCCGCGGCCGACCGCGAGGACAGGACGGTGCCGACCGGGTCGCCGAGCGGGCCGATCGCGGACGGAGCGCCATAGGCGGCTTCGACCGTCAGGCGGCCGTCGTCGGCGCGGACGGTGACGACGCCGAGGTCCGCCTCGGCGAGTTCGGCCGCGCGGCGGACGACCAGCGGGAGCACCGCGTCGGGATCCTCCGCGGACAGCGCTGCGCGGGTGATCTCGGTCGATGCGGCCAGCATTCGCCGGGCGAGGGAGGAATCCATGTCGTGCACGAATCTATAGCTCCTCACCTGGCGCTCGCTCCTCCTGACGACGCAGGTCACAGGCGGTGTGCATGATGATCATGAAAGGGATTCCTACCGCGCCGCGGGCGACCGGGACGACGTGGGGCTCCGGACGACGGTGAGCTCACCGTTGTCCACGCGCAGGACGACGTCGGCGCGCTCGGCTTCCGACCAGCGGTGCGTCACGTGCACGACCGTGCGTCCTCGCAGCTCCTGCGCCAGGCGGTCCAGGAGCGCTTCGGCCGTCGGGACGTCCAGGTGCGCCGTCGGCTCGTCGAGCAGCACCAGGTCCGCGTCCCGGACCAGCAGCGCGCGGGCCAGCGCGAGGCGCTGCGCTTCGCCGCCGGACATCGCCGTGCCGCCGACCTTGGTGTCCAAGCGGTCGGACCAGTCCGGCAGCCCGGCGATCTCGAGGATCTCGACGAGTTCGTCGTCGCTGGCCTTCGGCGCGGCCAGCCGCAGGTTCTCCCGCACCGTCGTCGACACGAGCTGCGGCTCCTGCGGGCACCAGGCGATCCGTTGCGGCACGCGCGCTTCGCCGCACTCGGCGTTGAGGAAACCCAGCAGCAGAGCCAACAACGTCGACTTGCCACCGCCGGACGGCCCCACGATCGCCACGTGCGCCGCAGCCGGGACGTGCAGGCCCACGCCTCGCAGCGCTGGTTCAGCCGCGCCGGGCCAGCGCACGTCGACCTCAGAGAGCTCGATGTCCGTCGAGGCGGACGGACCGTTCGTCTCTCCATGCGGAGCGCCGACCGCGAGCAACGGTGCCAAGCGGTCCTGCGCGGACCGGAGCGACCGCCACTGCTGCGCAGCCGGAGGCAGCAGCGCCACGGCCTCGGCCACCGCGAGCGGCACTAGCCCGAGCAGCGGGGCCAGCTCCGGCGCCAGACGTCCTTCGGAAACCGCCGCCGCTCCGAGCCAAGCGCCGCCGAGCACCGCGACCCCGATGAGCAGGATGATCACGGCAGTCGCTGCCCCCGCGCCGAAGGCCGCGCGTCGAGCCCTCGTCGCCAGCCGGGTGTCTTCCGCAGCCAGTTCCGCGCGCTGTTCGGTGTGCGCGCCGAAGGCGAGCAGCTCCGCCGCGCCGTCGAGAAGTCCCAGGACACGTGCGGAAACCTTTCGCCGTCCCTCGGCCACGGCAGTCGTCGCTCGGCGCTCCGCGGCGACGGCGGCGAGCGGGCTCGCGATGCAGGCCACGAGGAGCACGACGGCGAGCAGCAGCCCGGCTTCCGGCAGTACCAGCGCCTGCACCACGACCGCACCGATCATCACGACCACGGCCACCATCGGCGGGAAGATCACCCGCGGCACCAGGTCGCGGACCGCGTCGACGTCGTCGACGAGCCGAGCGACGCCTTCACCGCGTCGGAGGCCGGCAGTGCGCACCGGTCCGAGCCGCACCAGCGCGTCCCACAACCGCCTCCGCAGACGGCCGGAGCGCCGGAACACGGCGTCGTGCGTGACCAGCCGCTCGACGTAGCGCAGCACCGCGCGCGACAGCGCGAAGGTGCGGACGCCGACGACCGCGACGGTCAGCGTCAGGACCGGCGGCTGCTGCGAAGCGCGGGCGATCAGCCAGGCCGAGGTCGCGGCCAACGCTAGGCCCGAGAACAGCGACAACGCACCGAGGCCGGTGCCGACGAGCAACCGCGGCGACAGCAGGTCGCGGAGGCGACCGCGGGCTGCGGGCAGGGCGGGCGCAGCGGCCGGGGCTGCCGCACGCACCGGTTCGGCCAGCTCAGCTGCGGCTTCCGGCCGGTGGCTGGCGAGCACCACGGTTGCGCCGTCGTCGGCGGCGCGGCGGATCGCCGTGTTGACCTGGTGCGCGGTGGCGGTGTCGAGGTGCGCGGTGGGCTCGTCAAGCAGCAGGATCGTCGCTTCGCCGCGCAGCCGGAGCAGAGCGCGGGCCACCGCGACCCGTTGACGCTCCCCCGTGGACAGTTCGTCGGTGCGGCGGTCTCGCAGGTGTGCCGCTGCCGCGGCGGTCAGCGCCTCATCGACGTGCGCCGACAGGTCCGGCTGGTCGGCGGTGGCGACGGCGAGTTCGTCCGCGACCGTGCCGCCGGTGAACGTCGGGCGCTGCGGCACCCAGGCGATGCGGCGGCGCCACTCCCCCGGTGCGAGGTCCGCGATGTCCACGCCGTCGCAGGTGATCGTGCCGCTCTCCGGCTCGGCGAATCCGAGCAGCACCGCCATGGTGGTGGACTTTCCGCTGCCGCTGGGCCCGATGCCGTCGAAGCCCTCCAACCGCACGATCTCGCCCGGCCGCGCGGTCAAGCTCAACCCGTCCGGCGCGAATCCGTCCCGCCGCCACACCCGGAGCCCCGCGACCCGCAGGCCGGTTTCAGCGCGGACGGACCGCTCGGCGGGGTCAGCAGTCCGCTCCGGCTCGCTGACGATCTCGTCGACCCGGCGGACGGCTTCCACACCGTCCTCGCTGGCGTGGTGCGCCGCGCCAGCCGCGCGCAGCGGGAGGTAGCACTCCGGGGCCAGGACCAGCACCAGCAGGCCGGTGGCCAGGTCGAGGTTGCCGGAGACCAGGCGCAGGCCGATGCCCACCGCGACCATCGCCACCGACAGCGAGGAGAACAGCTCCAGCACCAGCGCGGACAGGAACGCGACGCGCAGCGTGGCGACCGTGGTGCGGCGGTGCGAGTCGCTGACCCGGCCGACCACCTCGCCCTGCGCCCGCGCCCTGCCGAACGCGGTGAGCACCGGCAGCGCGCGGATCAGCTCCAGCAGCTGCCCGGACAACCGCTGCACCGCGTCGGCCGCCTTCGACGTGCGCTGCTCGGTGTACTTGCCGACCAGCCAGGCGAACAGCGGGATCAGCGGCACCGTGATCAGGATGACGAGCGCGGAAACCCAGTCGGACCACAGGATCCAGGCCCCGACCAGCGGCGGCACCACGGCCGCGGTCACCAGCGCGGGCAGGTACTTGGTGAAGTACGCGTCGAGCGCGTCGAGGCCTTTGGTGGCCAGCGCGGTCAGCTCCGCGGAGCCGCGGCGCTGGATCCACTCCGGACCGCGGCGCAGCGCGGAATCCAGCATCAGGCCGCGCAGCTCTTCCTTCGCGCCCGCCGCGGCCCGCGCCGACACCGACTCGGTCGCCCAGCCCAGCACCGCGCGCGCCACCACGGCCCCGGCCAGCACGACCAGGTAGCGGCTGATCTCGCTCGGCTCGCCCCCGCGCGTCACCACCGCTGCCAGCGCACTGCCCAGCGCCCAGGCCTGCACGATCAGTGCGACCGCGTTGCCGACGGACAGCAGCCCGGCGACGACCAGGGCACGGCGAGCCGATGCCGACAACCTCGGCAACGCGCCCAGCGGACCCATCACGTACTCCTCAACGAACGTCCTGTTTCAGCCGCCCCTGATCACAGTTTCAATTGAAACTGTGATCCTTCGTGCCTGGGATTTACAGTTTCAATTGAAACTGTGATCAGGGGCGGGGTCATGACGGGGCGTGGATCGGTGGGATGTGCTTGGTGCCGATGCGCTTGCGGAAGACCCAGTACGTCCAGCCCTGGTAGATCAGCACGGCCGGGGTGCCGATGGCGGCGACCCAGGTCATCACCGTCAGCGTGTACGGGCTGACCGCGGTCTCCGCGATCGACAGCGACCACGCTGGGTCCAAAGTGGACGGAATGACGTTCGGCCACAGCGCGCCGAAGAGCGTGACCACCACACCGGCCAGCGCGATGCCCTGCAGCGCGAAGGCCTGCCCGTCGCGCCACCGGTACAGCCGCGCGAGCCCGGCCAACGCCGACACCAGCGCGATCACCAGCGGCACCCAAGTCCAGGCAGCGCCCTCGGTCAGCTGCGCGATGAACAGCAGCGCGATCACCGGCAGCAGCAGCGGCACACCCATCCGCAGCGCGAACCGCCGCGCCCGCTCGCGGATCTCACCCTCGGTCTTCAACGCCAGGAACACCGCGCCGTGCAGCAGCGAGAACCCGAACACCGCCAGGGCGCCGACGACGGTCGGCACGCTGAAGATCGTCCACCAGCCGCCGACCCGGTCACCGTGCTCGTCCAGCGGCAACCCGAACACGCTGGCCGACAGCACCAGACCCACGACCAGCGGCGAGATCCAGGAGGCGGCGACGATCACCCGGTCCCAGTTGCGCCGCCACCGGTCGGTGTCGACCTTGCCGCGGTACTCGAACGCCACCCCGCGCCCAATCAGCGCCACCAGCAGCACCAGCAGCGGCAGATAGGCGGTGCTGAACAGCGAGGCGTACCAACCGGGGAAGGCCGCGAACGTGGCGGCGCCGGCGACGATCAACCACACCTCGTTGCCATCCCACACCGGGCCGATCGTGTTGATCAGCACCCGCCGCTCGACGTCCTTGCGGCCGAGGATCGGCAGCAGCATGCCGACGCCGAAGTCGAAACCCTCCAGGAACAGGTAGCCCAGCCACAGCAGGGCGATCACGCAGAACCAGAAGGTGGGCAGATCCATCGCAAGTCCTCTTCAAACTCGTCAGTACGCGAAGGACAGGGCTTCGTCGGATTCCTCGCCCTCGGCCGGCTTCGGCGGCAGCACCGCGTCGAACCCGCCGCGCACGTAGCGCACGATCAGGAAGATCTCCACGATCGCCAGGCCCCCGTACAGCGCGGTCAGGGTGATCAACGAGGTCAGCATCTCGCCCGGGGTAACCCCGGCGGACACCGCTTGCGCGGTGAACATCCAGACGCCGTCGACCCCGGACGGATCGGGGTTGGGCACCACGACGAACGGCTGGCGGCCCATCTCGGTGAACACCCAGCCAGCGATGTTGCCGGCGAACGGCAGCCCGATGGACAGCACCGCCAGCGGCGCCCACCAGCGGCCCTTGGGGAACTTCTGCTTGCGGGTCAGCCACAGCACCGCCACCGCGCCGAGCGCGGCCAGCCCGCCGAAGCCGATCATGAACCGGAAGCCCCAGTAGGTGACCGGCAGGTTCGGCGTGTAGTCGATGGGCTGCCCGGCGAGCGAGCCCAGCCGCGGGTCGTCCGGGTAGTGCGTGCCGAACTTGGCCTGGTACTCCGGGATCAGGTCCTGGACGCCCTTGACCTCGCTGGTGAAGTCCCCGTTGGCCAGGTAGGACAGGATGTAGGGCACGGTGATGCTCTTGACGTTCTCGCAGTCCGGGCGGGCCACGTCGCCGACCGCGAAGATCGAGAAGCTGGCCGGTGCCTCGCTGTGGCACAGCGCTTCGGCGGAGGCCATCTTCATCGGCTGCTGCTCGAACATCAGCTTGCCCTGGATGTCGCCCGAGATCGCCAGCCCGGCGAAGGCGACCACCGCGACCCAGGCGCCCAGCCGCATCGAGCCGTGCCAGGCCTTGCGGTCCTCGTCGTCGACGTCGGACTTGCGGTGGTGGCGCGCGATCTGCCAGGCGGCGATGCCGATCAGGAACGAGCCGGCGACCGCGAAGCAGCCGAAGACGGTGTGCGGCAGCGCCGCGAGCACGGTGCTGTTGCCCAGCACCGCCCAGATCGAGTTCAGCTGCGGTCGACCGTCCACCATCTCCACGCCGACCGGGTGCTGCATCCAGGAGTTGGCGGCCAGGATGAAGTACGCGGACAGGATGGTGGCCAGCGAGAACGCCCACGCGCAGGCCAAGTGCACGCCCTTGGAGAGCCGGTCCCAGCCGAAGATCCACAGGCCCAGGAAGGTCGACTCGACGAAGAACGCGAGCAGACCCTCCATCGCCAGCGGGGCGCCGAATACGTCGCCGACGAAGCGCGAGTAGGAGCTCCAGGCCATGCCGAACTGGAACTCCTGGACGATGCCGGTGACCACGCCCATGGCGAAGTTGATCAGCAGCAGCTTGCCCCAGAACTTGGTCATCTTGTAGTAGCGCTGCTTGCCGGTGCGGTACCAGGCGGTCTGCATGCCGGCGACCAGCACCGCGAGCCCGATGGTCAGCGGAACCATCAGGAAGTGGTAGACGGTCGTGATCCCGAACTGCCATCGGGCGATGTCGAGCAGATCCACGAGTCCACTCTGTCCACGTCAGGGGGAATTCCGCAGAGGCAAGGGCCCCCAATCGCCCGGACGAGGGTCCCGCAGCGGACAGGACCTTGGTCCCGTCAACGCGGCGCGTTCATCCTCGCCGGTCGGATTACTTCTTACCAGCCACATCGGGTGACGAGGAAGATGTTCCGGCGAAAACCGGATTCGCGCGCGGTGCGTACTACCCGGCAGGACCAACGGAGAGGAATTGCCATGCGGATGCGAATGCTCGCCGCCGTCGGCGTGCTCGCCGCGGTGGTCGCGTGGTTGGCGAGACCGCGGCGCCGGACCACCGCACCACCTCAGCGCGGGCTGCGCGCTCTGCCGGGCGGACACCGCCGCACGGCGAGGCGACTAGCGCGCAGCGACTTCGTGGTCGAGGAACCCGGCGGTCAGGCGCCCCGGCGGTGCTGCGGATGAGCACGGGAACCGTTTTACGTTCTGCTGCGTCTGACCAGACGTGCGAGAGGAACAGAGCGACGAGGAACTGCTGCGGGCGCCGGCCACGCTGGTCGCGCCGACCAGCGGCTCGATCCGGCCGCTGGGCCGCACCGCTCGAGAGCCGCCGCCGCATCGGCTACCTGCCGCAGGAGTTCGGCTACTACCCGAGGTTCACCGCCCGCGAGTTCGTCGAGCACTTCGCCTGGCTGAAGGAGGTCCCGGCGGCCGAGCTGCCGCTGGCGGTGGACCGGGCGCTGATCCGCGTCGGGCTGGCCGACCGCGCCGACGAGAAGCTCAAGCGGCTCTCCGGCGGCATGCGGCGGCGGGTCGGCATCGCGCAGGCCATCGTCAACGACCCGGAGCTGCTGCTGCTCGACGAACCGACCGCCGGGCTGGATCCCGAGCAGCAGGTGGAGTTCCGCGAACTCCTCCGCGAGCTGGGCCAAGACCGCTGCGTGGTGCTGAGCACGCACGTGCTGGGCGATGCCGGCGCATGCGACCAGCTGTGGGTCCTGGACTCCGGACAGCCGGTCTTCCGTGGCGCACCGGATGAGCTGGGCAGCGGGAGCCTGGAGGAGAGCTACCACGCGGTGCTGCGCGCGAACCGGAAGAGCGCGGCGTGATCCGGGCGCTGCATCGCGAGCTGCGCAAGGCCGCACCGTTCGCGCTGGTGGTGGCGGCCGGTTTCGTCGTGCTGGTGTTCCTGCAGCCCTGGTGGGCGGGCAACTGGAACGCGCTCACCATGGCCGTCCGGTTCAGCGTGCTCTACGTGGGCCCGCTGATGGCCGCAGCGGGGGCGTGGGTCGCGGGCCGGGAGAACCGCTGCGGCACCGCCGAAATCCTGGTCACCACGCCTCGGCCGGGTTGGCAGCCGTTCATCGCGTCCTGGCTCGCGCTGACCCTGAGCTCGCTGCTCGGCATGGCGATCGCGGTCGCGGTCGCGGCCTTCTTCGTCATCCCGCTCGCCACCCCGACGAGCGGCCGGTGGTTCGCGGTGCTGCTGGCATGCGGACCGGCCTTCAGCGCGATGTCGCCTTCGGCATGGCGCTGGGCAGGTTCGTGCGGTGGCGGCTGATCGTCGTGGTGACGCCGTTGCTGACGTTCGTGCTGATCATCATGAGCTCGCTGCCGGATTGGACGTCGGCGTTGTCCTTGACGCTCGGCCCGAACCGGGCTCTGGAATCCAGCATCTTCTCCGGTTTCTCCAGCGCGATGCAGGCGGTGTGGTTCAGCACCATCGCGGGCGCGCTGCTCATCGCCGCCGGGGCTCGGCGACGATGGCTCGCCCTGCCGCCCGCAGTGCTGGCCGTGGTCCTGACGGTGCAGATCTCCGCGATCCTGTACGAGCAGCACGTGGTCCTGGACCCGGTGGCCGTGCAGCCGTTGTGCACGACGAGTGGCCCGAAGGTCTGCGTCCCGCACTACCAGGAGCCCGCGCTGGCCGAGCTCGCCGCTATGACGCAGCCGATGTTGCGCAAGCTCGACGGGATTCCCGGGGCTCCGACCGAACTGCGCACCGGCAGCGGCAGCCCCGAGGACGAGGGTCTGAACGTCTACCGGCACGCCACCACCCTCACCGGACAGCTCGCGGCTCCTGAGGGCGAACGCGAGCTGATGGCGTCCTACCTGGCCGTGCCGCACCACGCGTGCCCCGGTCAGCACTTCCACGAGGGATACCAGATCACCCAGTCCTGGCTGGCCGACGACCGGGCCGACGGCGCGCCCGGCCGCGAGTGGATCACCTCGTACTACGCGGCGAACCGAAACTGCGACGCCGAGACCATGCGGGAACTGGTCACCGGCACTCGATAGCCCACCGAAAAACGAATCCGCACGCCTGATTTCGCCGAACGGCCGAAATCAGGTGGTGCCCGCGCGCGCCCGGAAAGGGGCCGGACATGACCCGCGTACTTGAGAAAACCGTTCTGCGGAAAGGAAATTCCTCTCTCCACCCGCTCGCCTGGCGACCGGTGCTGCTGATCGCCGCGGCGGTGGCCGCGGTGCTGATGCTGGTCAGCCCGCGGTACGGATACTTCGCCGACGAGCTCTACTTCATCGCCGCCGGCCACCACCCGTCCTGGGGTTACGCCGACCAACCGCCGCTGATACCGCTCATAGCGTCCACTTTGGACAACTTAGCTCCCGGTTCGCTCGTCGTGCTGCGCTTCCCGGCCGCACTCGCCATGGCAGCGGGAGTCCTGGTCACGACGCTGATGACGCGCGAGCTGGGCGGTGGCCGTCGCGCGCAGATCGCGGCGGCCGGAACCTGGGCGGTCACGGCGCAGTTCGCCAGCGCCGGGCACCTGCTCACCACCTGGTCCATCGATCCAGTGCTGTGGACGACCGCCAGCTGGCTGCTGGTCCGCTGGACGCGACTGCGCGATGACCGGCTGCTGCTCTGGGCCGGACTGGTCACCGCGGTCGCGCTGCAGGTCAAGTTCCTGATCCCGGTCCTGTGGCTCGGCGTCGGGATCGCCGCACTGCTGATCGGGCCGCGGGAACTGCTGCGACGTCCGATGCTCTGGTGCGGTGCAGGCCTGTGCGCGCTCACCCTGATCCCCACGCTGATCTGGCAGCACGCCAACGACTGGCCGCAGCTGCGGATGCCCGCCGCGGTCGCCGCCGAGAACGTGTACGGCTGGATGACCCTCCCGCTCGTGGTGGGATGCGCCGGACTCGTCGGCGCTGTTGCGATCTGCTTCGGCACCTGGCGACTGCTGCGCGCCCCGCACCTGCGCCCGTACCGCTACCTCGGCTGGGCCGCGGTCGGAACCGCGGTGGTCTTCGCCGTCGTAGGCGGGCGGCCGTACTACGTCGCCGGGCTGTTCGGGCTGCTCTACGCTGTGGCGGCGGTCGAATGGGAGCACCGACCGATCCGGGGTTGGATCGTCGGGGCCGCGTACGCCACCTCAGCCGCCCTGGCACTGGTGATGCTCCCGGTTCTGCCGGTGCCCTCGATCCAGCAGTACGACGTGTTCTCCCGGGGAAGCGTCGGCTGGCCTGAACTGACTTCGGCGGTCGCCGACGCCTACCGCCGCGTGCCGCCGGGCACCGAGGTCATCACGCACGACTACTGGTCGGCGAGCGCCCTGCACCACTACGGCCCGGCGGTCGGGATCACCGAGGTGCACAGCGGGAGCCGCGGCTTCTGGTACTTGAGCCGACCGGCCGGCGACCAGGTGCTCTACCTCGGCGGAACCCGCGAACACCTGCTGCGGTTCTTCCGCGAGGTCCGCCCGCTAACCACAGTGGACACCGGACTTCCGGTGGACACCTACTACGAGGGCACGACGATCTGGCTGGCCACGGGCCCCCGAGCCCCCTGGCCCGACCTCTGGCCGCACTTCCAGCGCATGGACATCTTCGACGGCGCCACCGGCACCAGCGCGGAACTCCCTGGAGCAACCACCTGAGAACCTGTTTTGAACTCGTTCTGCGTGGCGGTGCGGGTGCACGGGCCACGTCCGCCGCATGGGCGAACGTGGCCCGTGCCCGATCACGCCATCTGCATCGTCTGCGGTGTCATCTGGCGGCACATCGCAGCGCACTGCGTCATCACGTCCGCCAGCTCCGCCATCTCCCGGGTTTCCATCCGGCGGCACATCTCGGCGGTCATGTCGCACATGTCAGCGCACATCCCGCACATCCGCACGCACATCTGCACCATGTCCGCGCTGGCCTTCGCCATGCTCGAACAGCGCATCATCATGTCCGCGCACATTCGGCACATGTCCGCGCAGGAGATCAGCGCCATGCTCATCTGCATGGCCTCCTCGCTGCGCTTCTCCATGCAGTGCGACAGCATCTGCTCGCACATGTCGTGGCACTTGTGGCACATGTCGATGCACTGCTGCATCTCAGTGGTCATCTGCCGTGTCATCAGTGGACCTCCAAACATCGAGAGACCGGCCGCCCGTCGCAGCGCCCGAGGAACTCGGAATACCCCCGACCGGCCTAGATCGCACGACCTCAGCGGTCGTGAGTACCCAGCAGGGCTACGCGCTCACGACCTCAGCGGAGGGCTTCGGCGACTGATTCGGCCGTCTCGACCACCAACGGGCCGATCTCCTCGGGCTCCAGCGGCTGCAGCGACACCAGGCCGACGCTCGCGCGCAGGCCGGGCACTCCGCGCACCGGCGCCGCCACGGCGAACGCTCCCGGCTGCAGATCGCCGCTGCTGGCGAGCCAGCGCGGGCCGCCCGGCGGCAGGTCCACCGCTCGCCCCGCCGCACCGCGCTGCACCGGATAACGACTGCCCACCCGGTAGGACACGTGATAGCTGGTCCACGACGGTTCCACCACGGCCACGGCCTGCGCCTCGCTGCCGTCGGCGACCGTCAGGTGCACCGTCGCCCCGACCCGCTCCGCCAGATCGCGCAGCGCGGGCAGCGACGCCACGCGCAGCTGCGGCAGCACTCGCCCGGCCAGCCACAGCGCGCCGAGCCCCAGCCGCACCTTCGAGCCCTCCCGGCGCACCAGACCGCGACGCTGCAGCGGCCCGAGCAGCCGGTACACGGCCGCGCGGCTGACGCCGATGGTCGCCGCCAGTTCGCTGATCGTCGGCGCTTCGCTCTCCGACTCCGCCACCGCCTGCAGCAGGCTCAGCCCGCGTTCCAGCGTCAGCGAGCTCTCCTTCGTGCTGGGCTGGGAGTCGTGGAGCGCGCGAATCGGCTCCGGGGTGGTTGGTGGAGCCATCGCGTCACCTCCGAGCAGCGGCCAGCACCGTGCCGGTCACCTCACCGAGCCCGACCACCGTTCCCCCCGGTCCCGGCGCACTACCCCGCAGTGTCACCCGGTCTCCGTCCTGGAGGAAGGTGCGCTGCTCGCCGTCCTGCAGGGTGATCGGTTCGGCACCGCCCCAGGTCAGCTCCAGCAGGCAGCCGCACTGGTCGCGATGCGGCCCGGACACGGTGCCCGACGCGAACAGGTCGCCCGGGCGCACCGTCGCCCCGTTCACCGTCAGGTGCGCCAGCTGCTGCGCCGGTGACCAGGTCATGTGCTCGAAGCGCGGCCGGGCCAGCACCGTCTCGTTGCAGCGCACCTCCAGCTGCAGGTCCAGACCCCAGGGCTCGGTTTCCACCAGGTAGGACTGCAGCACGTGATCCGGTCCCGGCAGCGGGATCCGGGCCTCCTCGAGGGCCGCCAACGGGGTGATCCAGCCGGCGACCGAGGTGGCGAAGGACTTGGCCAGGAACGGCCCCAGCGGATCGGACTCCCAGGCCTGGACGTCCCGCGCCGACCAGTCGTTGACCAGCGCGACGCCGAACACGTGCTCCGCGAAGTCCGATGTGGCCACCCGGGTGGCCGGTTCGCCGCCGCAGACGAACCCGACCTCCGCCTCGAAGTCCAGCCGCCGGGTAGGGCCGAACGCGGGGTGCAGGTCACCGGCGGCCTTGCGCTGGGCGCTCGGCCGGTGCACGTCGGTGCCCGAGACGTACACCGTGCCGGAGCGACCGTGGTAGGCGATCGGCAGGTGCGACCAGTTCTCCGGCACCGTCGCGGCGGCGTGGCGGAAGATGCGGCCGACGTTCTCCAGGTGGTGCCGAGAGGCGGAGAAGTCGACGTAGTCGGCGACGGTGAACGGCAGCACCAGGGTGTGCCAGTCGGTGCGCACCAGGTGCGCGCCCGCCGGCGCGCGATCGGCCTCGACGATCTCGACGAGCCGCTCGCGCAGCTCCTGCCAGCGCTCGCGGCCGCCGGCCAGCAGCGGATCGAGGGAATCGCCGGAGACCAGCTCGGCGAGTCGAGGTCCGAGCGCCCCGGAGATGCCGCGCAGCGGCAGCGCGTGCCGGCCGACCCGCACCGCGACGACGGGACCGTTGCCGGTCACCAGCACCCCGTAGGGCAGCGTCTGCGGGCCGAACGGCTGGTCCGGGGCGAACTCGGGATCCTCGATCCAGGTCAAAGCAACCCCAATCCTTCCAGCTCGACGATCGGGTCCTTCAACGATCGTGCGCCGTAGGAGGCGAAAACGTCACGAACCGCGTTGGCCGCGTCGTCGGACAGCGCCTTCGCCTCGGCAGCCAGCGCGGCGCCATCGGTGTTGGCCAGCGCCTCGCGCACGTCCTTGCCGGACAGCGAGCGCGCGGTGGCGACCAGCAGGTTGAGGAAGCCGTGGTTGGTGAATCCGGTTTCCGGGTCGGTGCCGCGCACCGCGTTGTGCAGGCCGGTGGTGGCCTTGAACGGCACGTCGAGGCTGGCCGCGACCGCGAGGAAGTCGTTGACGACGTCGACCGACGGCACCGATTCGGCGGTCGGGCCGCCGCAGCGCAGCTTCGGCCAGCAGCCGTGCTCGGCCACCCGGCGGATGCCGTCCAGCCAGCCGTCACCGCCGCGTCGCGGCTCGACGACCCGGATGATGTCCTCGGGCACGAACTCCGACACCCGCTCCAGCCAGATGTCGTCGACGTCCGACGGCGCGGGCATCTCCACCATCCGCAGCGCCAGCAGCTCCTGCCGGCCCTCGATGATCGACAACGCCTTGGGCACGCCGCCCAGGCCGGTGTCGCACACCAGAGAGAGCGGCACCGGCGCGCTCGGCTTGACCTTCGCCAGCTCGGTGATCAGCTCGGCGAGCCGCGAGGCCTGGCACAGGATCGGCCCCAGCAGTCCGGTGAAGGCACCGCCGCGCGCGTCGAGGTGGTCCGCCACGGCCTGGGGAACGGCCGGTGTTCTCGGTGGGAACAACGCGGCGTCGTCAACCAGACGGGCGAACAAGGGCGGGATGCCGCGCGGACCGGGCGCGCGAAGCTCAACAGCGCTTGACACGGCTGACACGCTAATGCCGTATCGCCCAGTGAACAAAGGTGCCCGATAAACGGACGTTCGGCGGGGTCATGAGCGCCTCCCTCGCCTGGCTCGAACCTCATCATCCACCCGGCACCGACAGCGGCCGTCGACCCCCTGCCACCACTGGTGATGATCGGCCCCCGCGGCAGCGTCCCAGCTGGTAGTAAGAGGACGTCGGCGAAATCGGGTCGAGATCCCCCGACCAGACGACTTCCGCACCCCGCCCAGATAAATTAGGCTTGCCTAAGTTGGAGGTGAGCGGTGAGCGAGACGATGACCCGGAAGCCCGCCACACCCAGCCCGGCGGAACGGGCCAGGAGCATCGCCAAGCGAGGCGGCCGGGCCACGCTCCTGCCGTCCAGCGAGACCTCGGTGCGCGTCGTGCCGCTGCTGCACCACGTGCACTCGGACGGCTCGGCCACCGTGCTGCTGGCCGACGACCACCCGCTGATCTCCGCCGCCTGGCAAGCCCCGCGCAGCGAACTCGCCGCGGTGCTGGAGATCGCCGACCCGACGCCCGTCCGGCTCCGCGAACCGGTGCGCGGTCTGCTGTGGCTGACCGGCTGGGTGAGCCTGCTGGAAGACGCCGACGCCCGCGCTGAAGTCCTCGCGGTCGCCGAGGAGCGCCCGGACCCGCGACTGCTGGACGCCGGGCACGGCGCGACCGTGCTGAAGCTGGAGTCGGCGTCGCTCGTGCTGGCCGATTCCGAGGGCACCAGCTCGGTGGACCTGGCGGACTTCCAGGCTGCCGCACCCGACCCGTTCTGCATGCAGGAGGACTCCTGGCTGCGCCACCTGGAGCTGTCCCACCGGGACGTCGTCGGCCTGCTCGGCCGACACCTGCCGGAGCAGCTCCGCGGCGGCCACATCCGCCCACTCGGCCTGGACAAGTACGGCCTGCGCCTGCGCGTGGAGTCGACCGACGGCGACCACGACGTCCGCCTCGCCTTCTCCCGCCCAGCGACCACGACGGAACACCTCGGAGCCGAACTCCGCCGCCTCGTCGGCTGCCCCTTCCTCGCGCAACAGGGCTCCGCCTGATTCGCGGGGTGTCAGTTCTGCCCCTAAAACTGACACCCACCGACACGGCGTCAGTCGTCCTGGATGGTTTCGGAGCCCAGGGGTTCGAGGCGTTGGATCCGGCCGTTGCGGAACCGCAAGCGCGTCGTGCCCGGACCGACCAGCAGCGCTTCGTCGACGCCGCCGCGGCGGGTGATCATCCACAGGAACGAGCGTGCCACCACCACGGCCCGGCCAGAGCTGGTTCCGTCCACGAACCGCACCTGCAGCCCGCCCGGATCGCTGTGCCGCAGCTCGACCAGGACGCCGTCGCGCACGCCGAACAGGTCGGTCGCGCCCACGGGTCCGTCGAGCACTTCGAACCCGCGCATCGCCTGCAGCACGCGTACCGCACGTTCAGCGTCGGCCGTACCCCACACGAACACGTCCATGCCCACCTCCGCCGGGCCGTCACCGATCCGACGCCACCGCCGCACGGGCCGTTCCGAGGCAGGTTTCCCGGTATTGCCAGACGGTCCCACCGATCCAGGTAGTTTCGTTCGGGTGAGCACCCTGCGCGCCTGGCTGGCCCCCACCCGCCCCGGCGATCCCGCCACGATCACCGATCGCCGGGAGCGCAAGGCGATCATCATCGAGCTGGTCGTGGTGTTCACCGTGACCCTCGGCCTGTCCGGCATGCAGAGCCTGCTGTCCCTGCTGGACGCGCTGCTGCGCCCGGAACCGCTGGCCGACCAGCACGCCGCGATCAACGTCCCGCGCGCCGAGGTCGGGCTGCTCGACATGTTCCAGCAGCTGATGAGCGTGACCCGGCTGATCGCTTGGGGCGCGCTGGGCGCGTTCCTGCTGTGGCGCAGCGGAGTGGCGCTGTGGCGCGTCGGCCTCGACCGCTCCCAACCAGCGCGCGACTTCTTCCGCGGCATGGGCTTGGCCGCGCTGATCGGCATCCCCGGCTTGGGCCTCTACCTGACCGCGCACGCGCTCGGCCTCAGCCTGACCGTCCAGCCGTCCACTTTGGATGACGCGTGGTGGCGCGCCCCGGTCCTGACGCTGGCGGCCTTCGGCAACTCCTTCGCCGAAGAAGTCCTGGTGGTGGCTTACCTGCTGACCCGACTGCGGCAGCTGGGCTGGTCGGAGAACCGCGCGCTGTGGTTCTCGGCGGTGCTGCGCGGCAGCTACCACCTGTACCAGGGCTTCGGCGGATTCGTCGGCAACGTGGCGATGGGCCTGATCTACGGCCGGGTCTGGCAACGCTCCAACCGACTCTGGCCGCTGATCATCGGCCACGCCCTGATCGACGTCGTCGCCTTCGTCGGCTACGCCGCCCTCCGCGATCAAGTCGGCTGGCTCCCGTAAGGAGCCCGCACCGCGCGCGGAAAACTACAGTTTCAATTGAAACTGTAAATCCCACCCACGACGGATCACAGTTTCAATTGAAACTGTGGTCGGTCGCCCGCAGCGCGGACGACTCGTCCGCATCGACGGCCTGACACGGGACGAGGTCCGGACGGAGAGCCCGATTTTGACACCTGGCGCAACAAATCGATGCCTAATCACCGATTTTCGTTAACGTTCGATTGAAATCGTCGCTGATCGCAGATGTTTTGGTTCGTCGCGGTTACGCTGCGAACCGTGACCGAACCACACGTCCAGAGCGAGGTCGGGCCGCTGCACTCGGTGCTGCTGCACCGACCGGGCACGGAGTTGAAGCGACTCACTCCGCGCAACAACGACCAGCTCCTGTTCGACGCGATCCCCTGGGTCGATCGCGCGCAGGAGGAGCACGACGCCTTCGCCGAGGTCCTGCGCAGCCGGGGCGTGGAGGTGCTGCTGCTGCGCAGCCTGCTCACCGACGCCCTGCGGGACTCGCGGGCGCGGGCGGCGGCCGTGCTGACCGGCGTCGACGAGCTCAAGCTGGGCATCGACATCGCCGACACCCTGCGGTCCCACCTGTCCAGCGTGGACGACGCCGCGCTCGCCGAGCTCCTCATCTCGGGCATGACGTTCGAGGAACTGCCCGTGGCCGAGGGGCAGTCGCTGGTCCGCCGCATGCACCACGCGCACGACTTCGCCATCGAACCGCTGCCGAACCTGCTGTTCACGCGCGATTCGTCGGTGTGGGTGGGCGACCGGGTCGCCATCGCCGCCCTCGCGATGCCCGCGCGCCGCCGCGAATCGGCGCTCACCGACCTGATCTACGCCTACCACCCGCGCTTCTCGCACGCCGCCCGCGCGTACGGCGCCCACTCCGCCCCCGTCGAGGGCGGCGACGTGCTGCTGCTCGCACCGGGAGTCGTGGCGATCGGCGTCGGCGAGCGCACCACGCCTGCCGGGGTGGAGTCCTTCGCGCGCTCGGTCTTCGCCGACGACCTGGCGCACACCGTGCTGGCCGTGCCGATCGAGCAGACGCGCGCGTCGATGCACCTGGACACGGTGTGCACGATGGTCGACCGCGACGCGGTGGTGATGTACCCGGCCATCCAGGACTCGCTGGACGCCTACACGCTGCGCCCGGCAGGCGAGGAGCTGAAGGTGTCCGGCCCGACGCCCTTCCTGGAAGCCGCAGCGGAAGCGATGGGCATCGACCACCTGCGCGTGATCGACACCGGACTGGATCCCGTGACGGCGGAGCGCGAGCAGTGGGAGGACGGGAACAACACCCTGGCGCTGGCGCCCGGCGTGGTGGTCGCTTACGAACGGAACGCGGAGACCAACGCGCGCCTGGAAGAAGCGGGCATTGAGGTGTTGCGGATTTCCGGTTCGGAACTCGGTTCCGGACGCGGCGGACCGCGTTGCATGTCCTGCCCGATCACCCGCGCCCCACTCACCTGATCGCGCAGTCGGCGAGGTTGCCATTGTGCAATTCACTCACGCAATGGCGACCTCCGCCGACAAATGATCACTCGAATTGGTGAAACTGCGCCCAACAGTCGTCACGATCACGAACGCAGGCCACCTACCAGCGAAAACAGGGCAGGTTTGGCTTACCTTCAATTTCTTAGGATTGCCTGTGTTAATTGCGCGAACCTTAGCCTTGCCACATTCGACTTAGGGTTCCCTGGAATGAATCTGGATTGATTCCAGGGTATTCTGATGGCATGTCTGTCACCGCGAAGAAGATTCAGCACAAGGAATCGAAGTTCGAACACCTGCTGCAGGAGCAGATCCGTAACGAATTCACCGCCTCGCACCAGTACCTCGCGGTGGCAGTGTGGTTCGACGACAACGACCTGCCGCAGCTGGCCAAGCACTTCTACCGGCAGGCGCTCGAGGAGCGCAACCACGCGATGATGATCGTCCAGTACCTGATGGACAAGGACGTCGCGCCGCACATCCCGGCGATCGAGCAGGTCCGCAACGACTTCACCGAGACCCGCGAACTCGTCGCGCTCGCGCTGGAGCAGGAGCGCGAGGTCACCCGCGAAATCGAGACGCTGGCCAGGACCGCCCGCGAGGGGAACGACTACCTCGGCGAGCAGTTCATGCAGTGGTTCCTCAAGGAGCAGGTCGAAGAGGTCTCCCAGATGACGACGCTGCTCAACGTCGTCGACCGAGCCAAGGGCAACCTCTTCGACGTGGAGGACTTCCTCGCCCGCGAGTCCGTCGGCGACGGAGGAGCCGACGCGACGGCCCCCCACGCCGCCGGCGGCGCCGTCTGAGAACCACCGGCCGGGTTGGGCCACGAGCATGAACGAGGCACGACCTCCAGTCCAGGCGACCAGAAGCTATCCCGAGGCCGAGTACAGGTGATGCCAGGCAGCGTGCGCGTACCTGGCATCACCTCGCGGGGTTTCCGGCAAGGTACCGCTCGTCACAACGGCTGTACGGCGGCGAAGATCCTTCTCGCTACGTCACGCGCGCCGGCGCGGCACTGCTCCGTTTGTGAATCATTGTCCCCAATGCGATGATCATAATACGTGATCATCAAGGCATTCTCATCACGAACTAGAAGTTCGCAGCTGTCGCTAGATCCAGGAGCCGTCCAGCGAGCTTCCGAACCGATTCCCACACTGCTGTCCCACTCTCCCCCTAACGGAACATCTGCACCGGACCCGCTTTTCGCAAGATCAGCACCGGAATAACTCCCGAACTCATCTTGCCTATTTTCCCAGAGCTCAACCCGGAAACCAATAAGCGGGCCGTCGTCCTTGTTTTCCGTGAAGGTGCAGGCCTGCGAGAAACGATATGGATCCGAACCATCACTGCGCTGCGGATCCAACGATGGCGGCAAGCCAGGAATCTCCTGCTGGATCTCCTGACACGTCTTGAAGGAAGCGAAGGCATACTTGACCGGTCCCGGCGGTGGACCGCTCGGCCGAGGCGGGTTGATCGCCGTCGTGCCATCGCTGAATGTGGGCATGGGGTACGGCTCAAGACTGGAACCGCCACAGCCCCCGGTGAACATCATCCCCACAGCCAGCAGACCAGCAATCGAACCCTTCCAGGCAAAGTGAAAATTTCTTCTCATGACCCCTTCACGTTCTCGGCAGGAATTCAGCCCTCAACCGCCTGCGGCCAACTCCCCCGCGGGAGAGCTTGATCAGTCATATAACTCTTGAGATCTCGCACCTTGCTGAGCGTTTCTACAAATCTCTTGGCAATACCCACCAAGTTGTCGAGCGACTTCGTTACAACATCCCCGATAGCGCCTGAAAGATCACTGAGAGCAAACGGAATATCAATTACGGACGCCGTTTCGATCGCGGCAGAGACGAGCGCCCCCGCGAAACCTGTCGCCATCTTCGCCAGCTCGGTTATATAATCTACATTGTACTTGGCGATTTCCATGAGCCACTTACTAACTTGATCCGCCTTAGTCGCAATAGCGCCGATCGCATTGTTTTGCGCAGTAACCTTGTCCTGATATGCACTGCTCGCCTGCCCTTCCCAGTAGTAGGAGAGGTGCCCCTTCGTGTGCACGAGCCCATTAACAGGACCCTGAACTTTCTCCGTCCAACCAAATGACTGAACAATCAGCGACACGACAGGTACGTGGTGTTTCACCGCTGTTTCAGCGAGATTCACCAGCTTGATGAGCTCTCCGCGAATGAAGTCAACCGCCGGCTTGATGGCAAGCATGATCGGGCCGAGCATGAATTCCCATTCACTAATATGTGAAACGGCAGCGTTGAACTTGTCGACACTTTCGCGAACCTTTTCTTCTAGGATATCAAATCCGCGGTCCAGCAGGCTGGTCATTTCGACAGAACCAGACATGTGGGATGTCAACTCCTACGAGTGATAAGCCTTGTCAATGTCAATCTCGTTTATGCCATCGGTTCTCTCGTACTCGTCAGCGATCCCACACAGGGCGCGATCAATCTGGTTGAACTCGCCAATCGCCCCCTTGATCATTTGCTCCATGAACGCCCGGAATTCTTCGTAGTACGTAGCCTCAAGAGCGGCGTTAGCAGCCCCAGGAACGAGAGTCGCCAGATCACCGACGAAGAACGCCGGAGGAGACAGGTACGCTTCCTTCACCGCTTGCAAGATCGGTTCAGCGTCCTCAGCTTTTTCCCGCCATCTCTTGGCTTCGTCTCGCAGCTTTGAGGTGACAACTTTGTAGTCAGTCATTCCAACCATCCGGAATTGTTGAGGTCCGCGAAGTGATCGTCTTCCGCTACGCTGCTCTCAAAGCACTCGTCGACCGCCTCACTGCTCCTGTCGCTTTGCGGCTGAACCTGGCGAAAGCGTTCCCCTTGCCCAACCCCGAGACCCGCCCGGACAAACAACTGCAGGATGTCCTCGGAGAGAACTGTGCCCGACGGATTGTCCAGAGCCTGAGGATTACCGCTGATCGCGATCGGCCCCCCGCCGCGTACTTGCATAGTGAGGTAACCGAGCGGGCTGCGGATCTCGGTGACGTCCGCCAGCAGTGCTTGCTGTCGACGGCGGATCGCGTCGTACTCGTCATCGATGGCGTTGAGTTGAGACCGAGTCCGGTGGACCCACTCCTCAGGCGACAACGACATGGCATCCACATACGTGTCGTCCGTCGCAGGCGCGCTCGGTTGCGGCGCAGGGCGGTTGGAAAATTCCACAGCAAGTGCGCGCTGAATTGCGATCATATATGTGTTGTAGAGCACGTCGGGGAACGCGTCCGGCCGGATGCAGTCAGGCCAGCCGGACCGGATCCAGACGCTTGTCACCATTCGCGACCTGTCCACGGTGATAGCGATGCATCCGCTCTGATCGCGGGCCCCGTAAGTGACTGTTGGCTGCAATTCCACGCCACCTGGACGAGTCAGTTCGGCCATCCGAGCCCGCAGTTGCGGACTGTCCGGAACATCCAGTCGTGCCAACGAAACGTTATCGAGCGACATAACACCTACCCCCCATACTTCTCGGTAGCCCCCTGCGCGGTGACCAGTCCCAGGCGAACTGGAGACGGCGTTCGACGCGGCGCCGTCGATGCTATGCCACGTCGCCAGGCGAGTATGACCGATTAGAGAACGTCAACTGTCGGGTTCGTTCGGGTCCGGCGCTCGGGACGGACGAAACGCTCTGTACCGACGGAACCCGCAAACCGACGCTGGGGAAGGAAAAATCTCACGATCGTTGAACTCCGTCGCCGAACGGCGGCCTGGCAATGGGTGTGGCGGCGATGGGGCGCCGCCTGCACGATCACTTCAGCGTCTCGTCGACCAGCAGAACGGACTAGCCCGACCGCGCCGAGTTACTCGCCCGGCGGTTCGCTGGTCTGGTTCGACGCGGACGTCGGGTTCGGTTCGCTGGTTTGCGTGGGGTTCGACGTCGTAGGGGACGGTTCCGACGTCTTGGTGCTCAGGATCGTCGGGAGTTCCGTTGTCCTCTGCGAGGTTTGGGGCACGTAGCTCGGCAGGACAGGTGGTCGTCCCGGTGGCTCTTGCTGTTGCGGTGGCGGCAGAGGTTGCTCGGTGCTGGTCGGGTCCGGTTCCGAGGTCGTGTGCACCACCGGGGGGACCGCCGGCTGCACCGGCTGCTCGGACTTGTGGTTGGCCAGCACCACACCTCCGCCCGCCAACAGCACTGCCGCGAGGGCACTGCCGGTAGCGGCCAACGCGTTGTTGCGCTGGCGGCGGCGCCGCGCTCCCGCGACCACCGACCACTCCGCCCCGGTGCGCACCGGGATGTCCAGGCGGTCGTCTCGGAGGATCCTGTTCAGCTCGTCCTCCAGGTCCATCACACGTCACCTCCTTCCAGCGACCCGAGTCTCTTGCGCAGCGAGGCCATCGCCTTGCTCGCCTGGCTCTTCACCGTTCCGCAGCTCACGCCGAGGCTCTCGGCGATCTCCAGCTCGGAGAGGCCTTCGTAGTAACGCAGCACGACCACCACGCGTTGCCTCGGCGGCAAAGATCGCAGCGCCTGCCACAGCGGCTCGTTCTCCAACCGGTCCGGCTTGGCCTGCGCCGGGATGTCCGGGAAGTCGGCGAGCAGCGTTTCGCGACGGGTGCGGCGCCAGCGGCTGACGTGCGTGTTCGCCATCGCCCGGCGCACGTAGGCGGTCGGATCGCCGCAGTTGCGGCTGATCTTGGCCCAGCGGGCGCCGACCTTCTCCAGCACCGCCTGCACCAGATCGGCGGCGTCGTGCGGGTTGCCGGTCAGGGCGTGGCCGTAGCGCATCAGTCCGGGCAGTGCCACCCGGACGAACTCCGCGAAGTCGTCTTCCGTCGCCGCCATATCCCCCCGGCGCGCCCGCTGGCAGGCACCGGCCGCCTCAGCGGCGGTCGGCACTGCAGGCAGGTGCGCGGTCACCCGGTCCACCCCCGTCCACGTCGGACATCGCGTGTAGAACACGCCACTACCCGACCGGGGGTTGTCCCATGAATACCGCGATCACCCAATCGGCGTATCGCACGAAGGAACTACCCGCGAAATGCAGCGAGCCGCCGGCGCATCGGATCCCGACGCGCCGACGGCTGCGGCGAACTCACGCGACCTCAATGGAAATCAGACGTCCAATTTCCATTGAAATCGCGGATCAGCGGATGGTGACCTGGCGGCCTCGGAGGCCGTCGCGGGCACGGCGCTCAGCTGCGTCGAGGGGCTGGTCGTCCAGGGAGGCCAGGGCTTCGGAGAGGCGTCGGCCCAGTTCAGCGGCGGGTTCGTCCCACTCGCGGGCGTGCTTCTCGCGGTCCAGGTCCCACACCGGGACCAGGAGGCCGTGGGCGCGGAAGGATCCCGCGTAGCGGCTGTCCTCGCCGAGCGCTAGCTCGCCGCGGGCGGACAGGCGGGCCATGGCGGCGACGAGCTGCTCCTCCGGCTCCGGGCGGACCCAGCGCAGGTGCGCCTTCTCGCCCGCGTCCACCCAGTAGGCCGACTCCACACCTTCGGCGGTCAGCCGGTCAGTGGGCATGATGGCCGCGTTCGCCCGCTCCAGGGACAGCGCCACCTCGCCGGTCGGCTCGACGTCGCCGGGCAGCCACCAGGCGAAGTCCTTGTGCACCTCGACCTCGAGCTTCGCCTCGGGGTCCAGCACGTCCTGCAAGCGGGTCGGCACGGTGCCCGCCTCGGCGGTCTCGGGACCGACGACCGACAGCGATTCACCCAGCTCGGCGCCCTGCACCCACTCGACAGCGCGGGCCAGGTCGCGGCTGATGTCCCCGGAGTGGGTCTGCACCTGGAGGCCGACGAACGACTTGTCGTCGTTGCGGCGCAGCGCCGCGGCGGCCATCGGCAGCACGGTCGCCAGGGTGATCTCGCCGTCGCCGCGCAGCGGCAGCTTCGCCGTCGCGGACGGCACGAACTCGCGCAGCGCGATCAGCTCGCACTCCGCAGCCAGCCCCTCGAAGGGCCGGGTCACGATCACGTCGGCGGCGCCACCGGCAGCACCGTGGCAGGCCTTGTAGCGCTTGCCTGAACCGCACGGGCAGGGCTGGCGCGGCTTGATCCCGGTGTCGGCCTCGGGCTTGGGCGCGGTTCGCTTCGACACTGCAGATCCCCTCGCTCTCGGTTAAGTCGCAGTGACGCTACCGAATCGAGAGAGGTCCGAATCAGCCAGGTGGGAGCGGGTCGACGCGGGCGAGTTGGTGGCCAGGTACCGCACGCCGCTGCGTCGGCAGAGATCGACGTCGGCCGGCTCGTCGACGGTCCAGCAGTAGGTGTCGCGGCCGAGCGCGGCGGCGCGGTCGACGAAGCCGGGATCCTCGCGCAACAACCGGATTCCGGGTCCGGCGATATCGGCCCACGGCGGCAGCACGCCGTTGCGCCACGAGTCGCGGAACCGGTCGAACAGCAGCACCGTCGGCACCTGCGGGGCCGCGGCGCGGAACCGTCGGACGGCGGCCTGGGAGAACGACATCATCACCACCGGCGAGTTCTCCGGGTCGGCCGGCTCGGCCAGGCCGTAGCGCGCGAGCAGCGCGACGAGCTTGTGCTCGACCAGCCCGCCGTAGCGCACCGGGTGCTTGGTCTCGATGAACAGCCGCACCGGTCGCGAGTGGTCGTGGGCGAGGGCGAGGAGTTCGTCCAGGGTCAGCACGCCGCGCTCCGGCACCGGGCGGGTGTGGCGCACCAGTTCGTCGGCGGTGTCCGGGAGTTCGCGGTGCCAGCTGTCGAAGTCCACACCGGACATCCCGGCGAGGGTCAGCTCGCTGACCACGCCGCGGGCGCTGGAGGTCCGGTCGATGCGCCGGTCGTGCACGCACACCAGGTGGCCGTCGCGGCTGACCCGGATGTCGCACTCGAGCGCGTCGGCGCCCTGTTCGAGGGCCAGTTCGTAGGCGCCGCGGGTGTGCTCAGCGCGGTGCGCCGAAGCTCCCCGGTGCGCAACGACGTCGGGAGTCGGCTGCCACACGCACCCGATTATGCGGACCGGGCAGATCCACTTCCGGCATCTGTGACACAACGCGCGCGCCAAGACCCATGAGCACTTTGGGCCGCTATGGCAACCCAAAGCACTCATGGGTCCTGAGCTGCTAAAACAGCGCGTTGTCAGCGCGGAGCTGTGGTGGAGCGCGCGGCGCGCGGAGGTGGCGGGGTCGCGCGGACCGCGCGGACCTGGAGGCGGCGGAGCTCGGTCGGGTCCGGGGCGACCAGCAGGGCCATGACGTACTTGATCAGCCGCGCGGTCAGCACCGCCAGGAGCGTGACCAGCGCGTTGTTCAGGGCGTGCAGGACGACGCCGTCGGCGAGCGCTTGGACGCTGCCGCGGAATCCCCAGAGGATCGTGAACCAACCGACCAGCAGCGTCGCCACCCACGTCGCCCACCAGAACCGGACGCGCAGGGTCGGGAACGGTCGCGCGCCGCGCTCGCGGGCGCCCTCGGCGATCAGCACCGAGTGCTCCAGTTCCGCCACCGCCGAGCCGGGCACGAACAGGTTCAGCCCGGGCACCAGCACGCCGACGACCACCCGCCAGTCGGGACGGGCATTGCGGACTCCGATGCGCTCAGCGGCCGCGGCGCGCGCACCCAGCCCCCACAGCACGACCAGCACTCCGGCCAGCGCGCCCGCCACCCACAGCAGGACCCCGGTGATGCCGACCAGCGCGTCGGAGATCGCCAGCGGAGTGCGCGCCAGCGCTCCGTCCCTGCTCAGCAGCAGCAAGACGTAGCGCCAGGCCTCGGCGAAGGTCCCCAGCCCTGCGACACCAGCAGTGATCCACAGGACCGCCGACGCGGACCTGGCCGAAGCCTCCGCGCGCACCGAGGCGTTGATGTTCTCGCGCGCGGGCAGCGCGAGCGGCCACCGCCACGCCAGCATCGGGAAGCCCCAGCGCGGCACGGCCGGGTAGGACGGCGGGCCGGTGTAGCGGCGCGGAGGCCGTCGCTGCTTCGGGCGGCGCAGACCGCCCGGCGGGGTGGCGACCCACCGCGCCGGGCGCTGCGCAGGTCCTGGGTTCACAGCACGTACGGCTCGCCGTCGTCGGACACCATCGGCCGACCGATGGCCGACCAGCCGTTCATCCCGCGCTCGACGTTGACCGCGTCCCAGCCATTGGCGTTGAGGTACGCGGTGACCTTCGCCGACCGGCCGCCGGAGCGGCAGACCACGTAGACCTGGTCGGCCACCGGGATCTCGTCGAGCCGGTCCACGAGCTCGCTCATCGGGAGGTGCACGGCCTGGGGCGCGTGCCCGGCCTGCCACTCGTTGCTCTCCCGCACGTCCAGCAGAACGCTGCCCTCGGGCAGCTGGGCGGGGAGGTCTTCCGGCTGCACACCGGGCACCTGGTTACCGGGAACTGGCGTAGTCACACCCCGATGCTGCCACGCCGGACGTGGTGCCCGCGTGAGACCCGAGAAGACCGCGTTGACCAGGTCGAACGCGAGTCCTGTTCGGGGTTGTTCACACTTTCGGTCGGTCCTGGCTTCGAAATTGGCGATTCAAGATCATCGCATGCGAAGGTTCGCTTCGATTCAGTCCCGACCGAAAGGAACGCTCGTGACTTGCCGAGCCATCCTCCGCTGGCCCAACGGCAGCGACTGGGGCCATCTGGCCGAAGTTCCGGAAGAAGGCGGACTGCCCCGCTTCACCGGCTTCGTCCGCATGACGGACCCTCGCGTCCAAGCTCTGATCACCAACAACAACCCGCAGCCGGCGGACGACGGCATGTGGGAAGTGCACTTCACCGCGGCAAGACCGAACTCGTCCCTGCCTGAACAGCAAAGCGCCCGCCCGGCACGCGGCCGGACGGGCGCCTTTCAACGAACCGTCAGTGCGAGACCGCCTTCTCCGCGCCCGCACCCGTGAGGGAGCGGACCTCCATCTCGGCGTACTTCTCCTCGTTCGTCTTGTCCTTGCTGACGATCGTGCCGAGGTAGCCGAGCAGGAAGGACAGCGGGATCGACACCAGACCCGGGTTCTTCAGCGGGAACCAGGCGAAGTCCAGCGCCGGGAACATCGCTTCCTTGTTTCCGGAGACCGCCGGGGAGAACACGATCAGCAGGATCGTGATCGCCAGACCGCCGTAGATGCTCCACAACGCGCCGTTGGTGTTGAAGCGCTTCCAGAACAGCGAGTACAGCAGCGTCGGCAGGTTCGCCGAGGCCGCCACCGCGAACGCCAGCGCCACCAGGAACGCCACGTTCTGGCCGTTGGCCGCGATACCGCCGAAGATCGACACGATGCCGATCACCACCGCGGTGATCCGGGCGACCTTGACCTCGCCGTTCTTGTCGTCCACCTGACCCTTCTTGATCACGTTCGCGTAGATGTCGTGCGCGAACGAGGCGGACGCGGTGATCGTCAGCCCCGCGACCACGGCCAGGATGGTCGCGAAGGCGACCGCGGCGATGAAGCCCAGCAGCAGCGGGCCACCGATCTCCAGCGCCAGCAGCGGCGCGGCCGAGTTGACCCCGCCCGGCGCGTCCTTGATCACGTCCGGCCCGACCAGCGCACCCGCGCCGTAGCCCAGGACCAGCGTGAACAGGTAGAACAGGCCGATCAGCCAGATCGCCCAGACCACCGAGCGGCGGGCTTCCTTGGCGGTGGGCACGGTGTAGAAGCGCATCAGCACGTGCGGCAGACCAGCGGTGCCGAGCACCAGCGCGATGCCCAGCGAGATGAAGTCGATCTTGCTGGTACCGGTCTTGCCGTACTGGGCACCCGGGTCGAGCACGGACGGTCCGGCGACATCGGCGGCGTGGCCGAGCAGCCCGGACAGGTTGAAGCCGTACATGCCGAGGACCCAGATGGTCATCACGAACGCGCCCGCGATCAGCAGCGCGGCCTTGATGATCTGCACCCAGGTGGTGCCCTTCATGCCGCCGACCAGCACGTAGACGATCATCAGCGCGCCGACCACGGCGATGACCACGGCCTGACCGGTCTTGCTGGAGATGCCCAGCAGCAGCGCCACCAGACCGCCGGCGCCGGCCATCTGGGCGAGCAGGTAGAAGAACGTCACGGCCATGGTGGACAGCGACGCGGCGGTGCGCACCGGACGTTCCTTCATCCGGAAGCTGAGCACGTCGCCCATCGTGTACTTGCCGGTGTTGCGCAGCAGCTCCGCGACCAGCAGCAGCGCCACCAGCCAGGCCACCAGGAAGCCGATCGAGTACAGGAAGCCGTCGTAGCCGTAGACCGCGATCGCCCCGGCGATGCCGAGGAACGACGCGGCGGACAGGTAGTCACCGGCGATCGCGACGCCGTTCTGCGGGCCGGTGAAAGCGCGACCGCCCGCGTAGTAGTCGGCAGCGGTCTTCGTGTTCCGGCTGGCCCGGAACACGACGACCATCGTGACCAGCACGAACAGCATGAAGATGCCGATGTTGAGCCAGCTGTTCTGCGCGGTCGCCGGGGTGTCAGCCAGCGGGTGGAGTGCGACGTTCACTTCTGCTGGCCTCCTTCGGCCGCAGCCTCTTCCGCCGCGTCCTCGTCATCCTTCTCCGCGTCCTCCGCTGGGGCGTCAGCCTTTTCGACATCCTCCGCTGGAGCGTCAGCCTTCTCGGCATCCTCCGCTGGAGCGTCAGCCTTCTCGGCATCCTCCGCTGGAGCGTCAGCCTTCTCGGCATCCTCCGCCGGAGCGTCAGCCTTCTCAAGCGTCGCCGCGACCGCACCGCTCTCGACGGAGTCTCGGATCTGCTCCGCGACCGGGTCGAGGTTGCGGTTGGCGTAGCGGACGTACCAGGTGGTGATGGCGAAGGTGGACACGAACTGCAACAGACCCAGCACGAGGCCGATGTTGATGTTGCCGACCAGCTTGATGCTCATGAAGCCGTGCGCGTAGTCGGCGAGCAGCACGTAAACCAGGTACCAGGCCAAGAACAGCGCCGAGACCGGGAAGACGAAGTTGCGCAGCCTGCGGCGCAATGCGGTGAATTCGGGGCTGCTTTGCGCAGCGGCCCAGGTTTCGGCGTCGATACCGGACCCGGACCCGACTTGGTCCGTGGTGCTCACGGGGTCCCTCCCAGAAGAAAAAGGCCCCGGCCCGGGACAGCCGGGACGCGAGCCTGAATCGCTTTCAGGGCGGAAACGCTACGTAGTTCACCCACGGCGGGGAAGGCCTGAAGGGAGTACACAAGCTAACGATCGAGTGAAGCCGATGAAGGCCAAGTGCAGTCGGAGTAATTACGACAAATCGACACATTTTCACTCGTTTGGACTATTGAATTCGATTCGACGGAATTTTCTATCACTCAAAGTGATCAAATTTCCATCCGCGATGCGACGAATGGACTAAACAATTCATCTGGAGATCACCCTCAGCGCTGGTGCCGGCCCCCGGCCTCCGCCCGTTCGGAAGCGCCCGCGATCAGCTCGTCGTTCAGGAAACCGAGCCGATCCGGAGCGTGCAGCCGCAGCATCACGCGCCCCACCCCAGCAGGCACTCGAGCCCAGGTCGCCCGGCTGACCAGCACGGTGACCGTGAACGCGATCGGCACCGTGACCAGCGCGGGCTGCCCGATCAACGTCGCCCACCAAGTCTCCCCGCGGCCCACGAAGTACGTCAGCAGCGCCGCGATCAGCACCAGGCTGCCGCCGACCACCATGCCGCTGGCGGCACCGGCCGCGGTGAGCCCGCGCCACCAGATCCCGAGCACCAGCACCGGGCAGAACGTCGAAGCGGCCATCGCGAACGCCAACCCGACGCTGCGCGCGATGTCGGGGGTGTCCGCGAACAGCGCCAACAACGTCGGCACCAGGCAGGCGAGCACGACGAGCAGCCGGAAGTCGAGCGTGCGCCCGCGCAGCACGTCCCGCGAGGACATCACCCCGGCCAGGCTCAGCACCAGCCCCGACGAGGTCGACAGGAACGCGGCGAACGCCCCGGCCGCGGTGATCGACGCGAGCAGCCCGCCCGCCCAGCCGTCCAGCATCTCGCTCGGCAGCAGCAGAACCGCCGCATCCGTCTCGCCGGTGACCAGCAGCTGTGGCGCGTACAGCCGGGACAGCAACCCGAAGATCGTCGGGAACAGGTAGAAGGCGCCGAGCATCGCCACCACGTACAGCGTGGTGCGACGAGCCGCGGTGCCGCTCGGGTTCGTGTAGAAGCGGGCCAGCACGTGCGGCAGACCCATCGTGCCCAGGAACGTCGCGACCAGCACCGAATACGTCTCGAGCAACCCGAGCGCCCCGCCGTGCTGCGGCCGCAGCCAGGTGGCGTTGTCCGGTTCGGCGTCGGCCACCACCGGCACCGCCGCCCCTGCGGGGAACCGGAGTTCGCTGCCCGCGGGCAAATCGTGCTCGCCGGGCTGCAGGTAGATCGAGCCGTCCCGGTCGGCCATCCACACCGGTTCGCGGACGGTCAACCGCGCGTCGGTGTCGAGGCGGACCTGGGTGTCGCGCGGAAACACCGGCGGCACCGGGGATTCCAGCGCCTGCCGCTGCTCACCGCCCAGGAACACGATGAACAGCACGAAGGCCGGCAGCACGATCGCGAACAGCTTCACCCAGTACTGGAACGCCTGCACCAGGGTCGCCGCGCGCAGCACCCCGGTGACCACGGTGACCAGCACGATCGCCGAAACGGCGAAAATCCCCGCCCAGTGCGGAAGACCGATGATCGCTGACAAGGTCATCCCGGCGCCCTGCAGCTGCGGCACCAGGTACAACCAGCCGATCAGCATCACGAGCACCGTGCACAACGAGCGCAGCCGCAGCGAATCCAGCCGTGCCTCGGCGAAATCCGGCAGCGTGTAGGCGCCCGAGCGACGCATCGGCGCGGCGACGAACAGCATCAACGCCAAGTACCCGGCCGCGAAGCCGATCGGATACCAAAGCGCGTCCACGCCGTCCTTGAGCACCAGTCCGGCAACGCCCAGGAACGACGCGGCGGACAGGTATTCGCCGGAGATCGCCGCGGCGTTGTGCTCCTCCCGAACTTCCCGCCGCGCGGTGGAGAAGTCCGAGGTGGTGCGCGCCGAGCGGGAACCCCAGATCCCGATGGCGAAGGTCGCCGCGACGATCAGCACGACACCGAGCAGAGACCAGGAATTCGAGGTCATCGCACCGCGCCGCCTACTCGGGTGTTCTCGTCGTTGCTCATGGGCGTCACTGCTCGACGATGTCGATGAAGTCCCGCTCGTGCTGCTCGGCCCGCCTGGTGCAGAGGTATCCGATCAGCACCAGGAACGGGTAGACCAGCACTCCCAGCAGCAACCACGGCAACCGGACGCCCGCCACCGCGACGTCGCCGATCGCCGGCACCGCCCAGAACAGCGCCGGGAGCCCGAACAGCACGGCCGAGACCACGCCCATCAGCAGCAGGGCGCTGCGCAGCTGCGCTTTCACCAGGCTGGTGACCAGGACTTCGCCGACACTGGTCTGCTCCTCCAGCTCCAGCATGGTGCGGGCGACCTGACGGGTCCGACGGCGGTCGGCGAGCACCACGCGCTTGCGGCGCCGCCGGGGCGCGTCCCCGAGCCGACCTCGAACGTCGAAGCCCTCGGGACTCATCCGGCCGAACCGCGGATCACTGCTGCCCCCAGTTCTGCCGCGGCGCGCGGACCAAGCGGTCCTTGAGCTCGCGGGTGTGCCGACGGCTGACCGGGAGTTCCTTGGGCTGCCCGCCACCGAGCACCACCGAGTACCCGGACGAGGACATCCGCAGCTCGGTGACCAGCGACAACGACACCAGGAAGGATCGGTGGATGCGCAGGAACCCGGCCTCGGCCCAGCGCTCTTCCAGCTGCGCCAAGGGGATTCGCACCAGGTGCGAGCCGTCGGTGGTGTGCAGGCGCGCGTAGTCGCCCTGCGCCTCGACCCAGCGCACGTCCTTGCGCGGGATCATCCGGGTGGTGCCGGCCAGCTCGACCGGGATCACCTCTTCGTCGTCCTGCGTCGCGGCTTCCAGCGCGCGCGACCCCTTCGCCGCCTGCTGCTTGTTCTTCTCGATGGTGCGCAGCGCGCGGTCGATCCGCTCGGCGTTCGCCGGTTTCATGATGTAGTCCAGCGCGCCGACCTCGAACGCCTCGAGCGCGTTCTCCTCGTGCCCGGTGATGAACACCAGCGCCGGGGGGTTTCGGAACGCGGTGAACACCCGCGCCAGCTCCATCCCGCTGAGCCCGGGCATGGAGACGTCCGCGAACACGGCGTCCACAACGGACTCGTCCGCGTCGCGCTGGCCGAACAGGTCGGGGTCGTCACTGCGCAGCAGGCGCAATGCCTCGGCCGCGTCGAACGCCGTCAGCACCCGACCGACCCTCGGGTTGTTGCCGAGCAGGTACTTCATCTCGTCCAGCCCGGCCATCTCGTCGTCAACGGCCAGAACGACGAGCCCCGCTGGGTTCTCTCGTGTACTCACTGCACGCCATATCCTGCCGTCGAATCTCACTCGCCCCGAGTGAGTCCAGTCACGCCTTGCCAACAAAGCTAATTGCTAACGGAACGCACTGGCCTTCAGGGGGCTTACCGCGGAATTCCCCCCTCGGGGCAACGATATTTCGCCCGTTCAGCCCAGCAACTACCGCCGAAAGAGTGACAACCCCAGTGACGTGATCAACAGAGTGCGACCACGACGATCACCGTCTGCACAGTCGAGGCGCCCGTATACACAAAACGACCGCAGTTTCAATTGAAACTGCGGTCGATCACGTTCCGGGATCACAGTTCCAGTTGGAACCGTCGAATTCGTCTCAGAGGCCGTCTTCGATCCTCGGTTTTGATCTTTGATGCGCCGCCAGGCGCATAGCCCACCCTCGGCGCTTGCACCGCCGCGGGTTCTCAGCGTTCGCCTGACGAGGACGGCCCACCCGCCGTGTATTGGCATACATAAGGGTGGGCACCCGCAGTCCAGGCGGGCGCTGAGGTTACCCGCACCGCCACGCAAAACGAGCTCGTCAGACAGGTTCTCAGAGGCCGAATCGGTTCCACATCGCGCGGTGTTCCAGAGCCTCCACAGTGGACAGCATCGCGTCCGCCGGGGATCCGCCGAGGCGGACCGAAGACGACATGCCGAGCCTGGCCAGCAGCGGTTTGCGCGCCTCGACGGTGTGCAGGTGCGCGTCCGGGAACTTCTCCTTCACGATGTCCCGCAACGAACCCACGCCGTCCACCAGGCCTAGCTCCGCCGCCTTCGCCCCGGTCCACACCTCACCGGAGAACAGCTCGTCGTCGGTGCCGTTGAGCTTGCTGCCGCGGCGCTTGCGCACCCAGTCCCGGAACTGCTCGTGCAGCTCGCCCTGCAGACCGCGCAGCCACTGCACGTCCTCTTCCTTCTCCGGGACGAACGGGTCCAGCCGCACCTTGTGCTCGCCCGCGGTGTAGACCCGGCGCTCCACGCCCAGCTTCTCGATCAGCCCGTTGAGCCCGAAGCTCGCGCTGACCACCCCGACGGATCCCACGATCGACGTCTGGTGCGCGTAGATCTCGTCGGCCGCGCAGGCCAGCCAGTACCCGCCGGAAGCCGCGACGTCCTCGCAGTAGGCGATCACCGGCACGTCCTTCTCCGCGGCCAGCTCGCGAATCCGATCCGCCACCAGCGCGGACTGCGTCGGCGCGCCACCCGGCGAGTTCACCGACAGCACCACACCGGTGAGCCGGTCCTGGCCGAAGGCGCGGGTCAGCGCCGACTCCACGGTCTGCGTCGAGATCGTCGGCCGACTCATCGGCGACGGCGTCGACGTGATGACGCCGTGCAGCTTCACCACCGCCACCACCGGCCCGCGCTCCACTCGCTCGGCGAGCTTGCCCGGCAGCTTCGAGGACAACTTGCCGGACAACAGGTCGGTGAACTTCTGCGGCACCTTCTCGGTCATACCTCGACGTTACCGGCTCACCGCGGGGCCAGCTGCCAATCCGACGCCCGTTTCCTCGAACGCCGGCGGCGGCACCGGACGCACGCCCGGCGCGAACTTCGGCACCCGCATGATGACCTTCATGCCCGCGTCCTGTTCGGTCTCCACGACCAGGCCGTAGTCGTTGCCGAAGGTCGCCCGCATCCGGTTGTTGATGTTGCCCAGGCCGACGTGCGCGCCGGTCATGTGCGCGTCGGAGAGCTCGGCGTCGAGCCGCTCCGGGTCCATCCCGATGCCGTCGTCGTCGACGCTGATCAGCGCTTCGGTCCCGTTGTCCTCAGCGGTCACCGACACGGTTCCGCCGCCGGGCTTGTTCGCCAAGCCGTGCCGGACCGCGTTCTCCACCAAGGGCTGCAGCGCCAGGAACGGCACCACGACCGGCAGGACCTCCGGCGCGATCTTGAGCTGCACCCGCAGCCGGTCCGGGCCGAACCGGGCGCTCTCCAGCGTCAGGTAGCGGTCGATGTTGCGGATCTCGTCGGCCAGCGTGGTGTAGAGGCCGCTGGTGCGGAACGAGTAGCGGGTGAAGTCGGCGAACTCCTGCAGCAGATCCCGCGCGTGCTCCGGGTCGGTGCGGATCAGCGAACCGATGGTGTTCAGCGCGTTGTAGATGAAGTGCGGCGAGATCTGCGCCCGCAGCGCGCGAACTTCGGCCTGCGCCAAACGTTCCTTGGACTCCTGCAGCTCGGCGAGCTCCAGCTGGGTCGAGACGTGGTTGGCGACCTCACCGGCCGCGCGGAGCAGGCGCTTGCGGTCGCCACCGGCGATCACCACCAGCGCGCCGCGGGTCTCGTACTCGACCTCCAGCGGCACCACGACGGCGTGCCGCATCGGGCACGGCCGCTGCTCGCAGGTCACGTCACCGTGGTCGAGGAACTCGCGCTTGCCGGTGCGCAGCACCTGCTCGATCTTGCCGCGCAGGTCGGCGTAGTGGTGGTTGGCCTCGCCGTCCCAGCTCAGCAGCGTTCCGTCTGCGTCGACGATTCCCACCGCGACGCAGGCCAGCAATTCCCGCAGGTGCGGTGCCGCCTTGTCCGCCGAAGCCGGCGTCAAACCCGCGCGCAGATGCGGAGCCGCGCTGGTCACGCGGTGCAGCGCCGCCAGCGTGGCATCCTCCACCGAGGTGTTCACCCGACGGGCCCGGCACAGCAGGACGAACATGCCGAGCACGGCGAGCGCCGCGAGCGTGGTCAGCACCGTCCGCTCAGTCAACAACTCCGCCACAACATCAATCTGCCCGACGAGCACACCAGGAATCAAGACAGCTACGCTCAGTGCACGGTTTCCATCGGTAAGCGGTACCTTACTCTTCCGTTCAGCGGTATTGACCGGCTCCACCAGCGGCTATGCGCCTGTGTACAACCGGCGAATTGATCCACAGCCTGTGGACAACTATTTCAGCAACCGGGACAGCCGCCGATCCGCAAGCGGTTTGCCCCCGGTCTGGCAGGTCGGGCAGTACTGCATCGAGCGGTCCGCGAAGGACACCTCCCGGACCAGGTCCCCGCACACCGGGCACGGCAAACCGGTCCGCGCGTGCACCCGCAAGCCCGACCGCTTCTCCGCTTTCAGCCGCGCCGCGTCCTGCTTGAGCGAACGCTGCACCGCGTCCTGAAGGATCTCCTGCATGCTGGCGTGCAGCCGCGCCACGGCATCGGCGTCGAGCTTGCCCGCGGTGGCGAACGGCGAGAGCTTCGCGGCGTGCAGGATCTCGTCGGAGTAGGCGTTGCCGATCCCGGCCAGCGAGGACTGCTCGGTGAGCAGCGTCTTGATCCGCTCGGTGCGCCCGGACAGGATCGTGGTCAGCCCGTCGCCGTCCAGGTCCAGCGCGTCCGGCCCCAGCTTCGCGATCCCCGGCACCTCGCCCGGATCGGCGACCACCCAGACCGCGAGCTTCTTCTGCGTGCCGGCCTCGGTCAGGTCGAACCCGACCCCGCCCAGGTTCACCCGCAGCGCGATCGGCCCCCGCCCGGGCTTCGGCGGCGTCGGCGACAACTTGTCCGACCAGCGCAGCCAACCGGCCCGCGCCAGGTGGCAGACCAGGTGCAACCCGTCGCAGTCCAGGTCCAGGTACTTGCCACGCCGCGAAGCCGCGGTGACGGTGCGACCGTGCAGCTCGGTCCACGGCGGGCTCGCCGTCTTCAGCACGCTCATCGACGCGACGTCGACGCGGGCCACGGCCCGACCCACGGCGTTGTCGCGGAGGTGCTGGGCCAACGCTTCAACTTCAGGAAGTTCCGGCACCACACCAGTGTGCGCGAAAAACCCAACCCGGTCCCGAATTAGAACGGGCTCCCGCAGTCCAGGCGGCGTCTGATGTTCCGCCACCCGAACCAGCCACTGGACCTTCCGAGAACTACTCGACCGGCTGAAGGCTGCCGTTCATGTCGGGTTCGGCGTAGAGCTCGATGTGGCGGGCCACCTCGGAGACCTCCTTGCGGACGTCGTAGAAGCCGCGCACCACGCCCACCCAGGTCTCAGGCGGGTTCTCGTCGTGGTCGCCGGGCGTGGCCGCGGCGATCGTCCACGGCCGGTGCATCACCCAGCGGACCGGGAAGAACAGCACCGCCACGATCAGCAGCAGGATCAGCCACGGCGGCACGTACACCTCGTCGGGCGTCCAGACCGCGAACAGCACGACCAGGAAAAGCAGCACCGCACCCATCACCACGGCGGGCGTGGCGCCGCCGTTGACGTCGTGCTCGAACTCCTCCGCCGCTATTGGATTGGACCACTCCAAGTTCGCCTTGATGGTCCACTCGCGGCCGTCGGAGCCCCGCACCACCCGGTTCATCGTCGCCTCCCCGCCCACCCGGGCTGGTCGCCTCAACAACATCGCTTCGCCACTCGAACCCCGGCGCTAACCGAGCGTGGAGCAACGGTACCGCGCGCGTCATGGGCCCGACGGGTGATAGTCGTACCCGAACGGGCCCATTGTCGATCATGCTGAGCGCTCTGGCCAACCCCTCGGCGGCACGTCAAGCCCGGCGCAGGCACCTCCTCGCCCGCCCCACCGGCAACTCAGAAGCTTGGTGATACGCCTCACGCAGCCCGCGCCGCGCTCGATGCGCCAGCACCGCCGTCGCGTTCGGCGTCAAACCCAATTGCTGCGCGATGCTCGACGGACGATGCCCCTCCACCTCGGTGCGCCACAGCACCTCGCGCCACCGCGCGGGCAACCGCCGGAACGCCCGGGCCAGCAGCTCGCGCTCGGCCTGCGTGACCTGGTGATCGCCCTGCCGCGGCACGTGCTCGCCCAGCTCGTCGGAGTTCATCAACTCGTCCCGCCGCGCGGCCACCCACTCCGCCAGCACCCGCCGAACCACCGTGAACAAGTACGTGCGGATCGTGTCCCGAGGCCCGTGACCAGCCCGAACCGCGCGCAGCACGCGCAAGAAGACCTCGGCCACCACGTCATCGACGTCGATCCCCGGCCGCTGCATGCTCAACGCGAAGCGCCGCACCATCGGCGAGTGACGGCAGTACAACTCCCCGAAAGCGGCGTCGTCGCCCTCCCGCAACCGCCCCAACAGCACTGCGTCGTCCGACGCGACCTGGTTCGCCCCCACAATTCCTCCCCCGACCGAGCCAACCGGTGAACCCCCGAACACCAACCGGAATCGCTACCGTGGACGTCCCGGCACCCGGAGGTCGCGATGGATCTCGACGAAGCCCGCGAAGCGATCGGCCACCAGCACCGCGCTGTGCTCAGCACGCTGCGAGCCGACGGAACCCCCCAGATGACGCCCGTGCTGGCCACCACGGACCGCGCCGGGCACGTCACCGTCAGCACTGTCGCTGGCTCCGCCAAAGTCCGCAACCTGCGCCGCCACCCACACGCGTGGCTCTGCGTCCTCCCGGACGAGTTCTTCGGCCGCTGGATCCAGCTCGACGGCGACGTGGAGATCGTCGAGCTCCCCGACGCCCTCCCCCTGCTCGAGGACTACTACCGGAGCATTTCCGGCGAACACCCCGACTGGCCTGCGTATCGCCAGGCCATGCAGGCCGAGCAGCGCGTGCTGCTCCGCATCACCCCGACCCGCGCGACAGGCGCCCCGAACTGATGAGGACCCCCTGCGAACGGAGCCATGAACCATGGGCTAAAGTAGTCTTCAACAGCCCAGCAGGGCGATGAAAATGCGGATGTAGCGCAGCTGGTAGCGCATCACCTTGCCAAGGTGAGGGTCGCGGGTTCGAGTCCCGTCATCCGCTCGGAGCTGGGAGTCGTGTGCTTGCGGAGAACGCAAGCTGCGGCTCCTTCGCCAATTTTATTGGGGGGTTCGAACCCCCCAAACCCCCCACGGTGCGGGGGTTGCCATTCGCTTGCTCCTCGCCATGGGTGGCGTACCCGGCCTGAGTTGGGGACCAGCCGTTCGATAGGTGCTGAGAGGGCTCCGGCCTTCGGCCGTCGAGTGTGAGCCCCGGGCGACACTGGCACTTGGGGTGCCTTGGTGGGTTTTTGATCTTTCTTTTGGTTCGCTCGAAATTGGGAAATTTTGTTGCGCGGGGCGCGGGGTTTGGTGGGGTGTGATCCTCTCTTAGGTGCCTTGTTCTCGTTATTCGGAGGTTTCTCCATGCGTCGGGTTGTTGTTGGAATGTTGGCCGTTGGTGCTCTCGGGATGTTGGGTAGCGGCATTGCTGGTGCTGTTGGGGATCCTTACTTTCACCCGGGCTCTTCGGAGACTCAGACTTGGCAGACCAGCAGTCACAGGTTCACCTCCACGCCGGGTGGGGGCACCAGCACCACCACCTCCAGCACGACCACTTCGTCGCACATGAGCACCACTAGCAGCACTAGCAGCACTTCTTCGCGCAGTGGGGACAGCGGGCAGGGCGGTCAGGGTGGGTCTGCTCAGGGTGGGTCTTCGTCCAGTTCCGTTCAGGGCAGCGGTTGGGCCGAGAGCCATGCCCAGGGCGAAAGCGTTCAGGGCGAGGACGGTTGATGGACGCGGAGGGCCGCGCTCGGCGGTGGGTGCGGCGCTCCGTTTCACTCTTCAGCATTTTTAAATTGCGCTTCCTGGGCGCATGTGGCTGAAAATCAGTTTCGGGTTCGAGCCGCCTGGGATGCATTTTTGCAATAGGCCGATCTGGGCCAATTCGCTTCGTCTTCGTGGTCGTGAGTGGTGATGGTTGAAAGAGCCGCCATCGCCACTCACGACTGTCTGGGCGCTGCGTGTTGGTGATCTTGGTCGAGGTGTCTTTGGACCGGGTGACTCATCGATAAGCTCCTCCTTCGGAGAGCGTGTCGTCGTCCGGGAGGTGCTGCGTGTCCGCTCGCTCTCGGGTGCGGCGGTTGGTGGGCGTCAGCCTGCCGTTCCTCGTCATCGCCAGCGGGCTCGTCGTGGCGAGTTGGATCCTGCCCTCCTCCAGTGCGGGGCCCAGTTACGCGGGCGTGCCGAACACCTGCGAGTCGGTTTCGGAGCAGGCTCTTCGGAAGGCGTTCGAGCCGCGCGACGCGGAGATCCACGAGGAGCACCACGACGCCGAAGGCCAGCGGCCCAACTCGAAGTGCCAGTGGCGCACCGAAGGACCTGTTCACGGCGAGCCCAAGACTCGCCTGCACGTCGAGATGGCGGTCGAGTTCGACCGCGAAACCCGCCCGGACACGACCTACGTCAACGAGTTCCTCGACTACCTCGAACTGGAACCAGGCGCCATCGAAGCCCCAGGCCTGGACGCTCGAGCGGTCCTCATCCGCTCCCCACGAGACGTCCAACTGGTAGCGGCCCGAGCCAACATGACGGTCGCAGTCCGCTACACCTCCCCCGAACCAGCACCCCACCTAGAAGCAGTAGCCCAAGAGGTGACCAAAGACCTCCTGACCACAGCCGGCCAACCCGAGTGACTCCAGCGATGGATCTCCGATGTTCTCGGGGTCAGTCCTGGGTGGTGACTCCGGTGCCGATCGGGCAGGAGACGCCCGTGCCGGCTAGGCCGCAGTAGCCGTTGGGGTTCTTAGCTTCGCTGAGGTACTGCTGGTGGTAGGTCTCCGCGTAGTAGAAGGCCTTGAGCGGGGCGATTTCCGTGGTGATCTCGCCTCGGTGCGCTTGCGCCAGGGCTTTTTGGAAGGCCTGGCGGCTGGCTTCTGCTTCGGCTCGCTGGGATTCGTCGGTGTAGTAGATCGCCGAGCGGTACTGGGTGCCGATGTCGTTGCCCTGGCGCATGCCCTGGGTCGGGTCGTGGTTCTCCCAGAAGACCTTGAGGAGCTGGGTGTAGGTGATCACCTGGGGGTCGAAGACCGCCAGGACGACCTCGGTGTGGCCGGTCCGGCCGGAGCAGACCTCTTCGTAGGTCGGGTTCGGGGTGTAGCCACCCGCGTAGCCGACCGCCGTGGTCCACACGCCCTCGGTCTGCCAGAAGGCGCGCTCTGCTCCCCAGAAGCAGCCCATGCCCACGACCGCCGTCCCGTAGCCCTCCGGGAACGGCGGGACGATCCGGCGATCCGGGTGCACCGCGTGGTGCTCGGCCACCGGCAGCGGGGTTTGCCTGCCCGGCAGGGCCGTCGACTCGTCGATCAGCCTCGTCTTGTCACCGAAAAGCGCCATGGTCCCGAGGGTACGCGCCGCTCAGCGGCGGTCCTGGTACTTGGGATGGGGCCGGGTCTCCTCCTCCGGGACCTGCGGGGGCTCCGGGCGCGCGTGGCGCCCCGTCCCCCCGCGGACCGGTGGACGGGGACGGGCGGCGGGGGGCTGCTGGGATTCCACATCGCAGGAGAATCGCTTGGACAGCGCCGACTCCTCCGGGACCGGAGCCGGGCGACGGCGTGGTGGGGCGTCGATCGGACGCTGGGGTACCGCGCCGTTTCGGGCGGGCGCGGGAGGTGGCTGCGGTGCGCCGTTGCGTCGGGGTGGGCGGGCTCCGTTCGACATGGGGGTGCCGTTGGTCGGCGGGTTGATGGCTCCGTTTCGCGTGGCGCCCAAGCCGTTCGGCTTCGGCTCGGGCGCGTTCTCCGCGACATCGCGGCGCGGCTGGGCCGGTCCGGGCTGGTTCGGCCTGGCGTCCGCGCGCCTCCTGCCCACCCGGCTCGGCCTGGCGTTGTCGACGTCCTCGGACGGACGGGCACCGAGCTCGGCGGCGGGGTTCGGCTCCACCGGCCTGGCGCGGCGAGGCGGCTCGGCCCACTGGGTCCCCTCGCCCGCGCTCCCGCGGGGCCGGGCGGCGGCGTCCTCGCTCGGACGAGCACCGTTGTTCCGACTCGGATCACCGAGCTCAGCGGCGAGGTTCGGCTCCACACCACCAACCGGCCTGACCCGGTGGGCGCCGTTCCGCGTCGCATCGACGGGCCTGGCGCGGCGAGGGGACTCGGCTCGCTGGGGCTCCTCGCCGGCGGGGGCGTCGTCGTTCGGGGTTCCGGCACGTGACGGGGTGGCGCGGGGGCGGGCTGGGCGGCCGACGGCGGTGACCCTCGTGGTCGCGTCGGGTGCCGGGTCGTCTTCGCTGCTCTCGTCGTCCGGCTCGTCCTCGTCGGATTCGTCCGCCTGGTCTTCGTCCTTGTCAGCCTTCTTCGGCGCTGGAGTCAAGTAGTGGCGGAGCTTCATCGTGGGGTCTTCGATGAACTTCCACGACAAGGTGCCGATCACGTACGCCAGCGGGACCGCGCAGATCAGCATCAGCCACTCGTTGCGGACTCCGGCCATGGCCAGCAGCTGCTGGATCGGGAAACCCCAGACGTACACGCCGTAGCTGCCGTTGACCCACACCCCGGGGACGGTCAGCTTCGCCGGCCAGAAGTGCCCTGCCAGCACCACCGCGTAGCTGACCGCGAAGACCATCAGGAACGACGCCGCGATGCTGTTGGGCATCAGCGCCATCACCACGAGCCCGGCGACCGCGGCCAGCGGCGACAGCGGGATCCGGTAGAGGTTGAGCACCACGCCGAAGGCGAACGCGACCAGGAACGCGACCAGCGACTCGACCGGGACGCTGAGCAACGAACCCGCCGACTCCGAGCCGGGAATCTGCTCCAGGTGCCGGTCCCAGATGACCAGCGCGACGAGCGCGACCACCGTCAGCCAGCGGTACTTGTTCCGGCCCGCGCCGAGCGCCAGCAGCAGGAACAGGCCCGTGTAGGCGATCAGCTCCATCGGCAGCGTCCACAGTGAACCGTTCACCGCGTTCGGCCACGGGTTGTCCACGAAGACGCCGGGCAGCTCGTGCTTGAGGGTGAGCAGGCCCGCGTTGTTGACGATGTAGCCCCAGGTGCCGTGCGCGGCGAAGTACTCGCCGGCCGTCAGGGTGGTGACCAGCGGGCCGATGATCAGCGCCATCGCCAAGGTCACGGTGAGCATCGGTGGCCACAGGCGGAGGACGCGCTTCGCAGCGAATCGGCCCAGGTGGGGGTCGCGGATCCAACTCTCCGTGATCTGGAAGCCGCTCATCGCGAAGAATCCCATGAGGACGCCTTCGTCGGGATGCAGCGCCCAGTCCTCGGAGAACAGCAGCCCCGTGCCGGCGAGCGGCGAGCTGTGACCGTAGATCACCGCCAGCGCGCCGATCATGCGGATCCAGGCGAAGCCGTGGTGCGGGTCGGCGAACAACTCCGGACGGGTGTGCACGACCCGCGCATCACCCACCCGGATCACCCCATCAAGTCAACGTCCCCGCCAGCGAATTCAACGCTGCGTAGCCTAGCTGGGGGTACGGCGGTTGGGGACCCATTACCTCGTAGTGACCCACCACGACCAGAGCAGGCGCTCGATCGTTATCCGGCCGGTGCCCCGCATCCCCCCGACCGGGTGCCAGAATGGCGATCGATCGCATGTGGGGGCGTTCGCTGAATATTTCCGGGAAAGGGCGCATCGTGACCTGGCAAGACGAGCTGCAGAATCTCGACGCCGAACTCGCGGCGGGACGGATTTCCGCCGAGGAGTACCGCCAGCGACGAGACGCCGTGCTCGGCCGCGCCCAGGGTGGGCAAAACGGACCTGCGTCCGGCGGATTCCCGCAGCAGCAACCCAATCCCCCGTCCGGCGAGCTGCCGCAGCAGCAGCCGGGCACTCCGTCCGGCGGCGTCCCGCAGCAGCAACCGGGAACCCCGTCCGGCGGTCTCCCGCAGCAGCCTCAGCAGCAGGCGAACCCGTTCCCGCCCGCGTTCAGCTGGGGAGATGCCGCCGCGCAGGGCGCGCAGCAGCAGGCCCAGCCGCAGCCGAACCAGCAGCAGCCCGCCGCTTCCAGCGAGGCCACGCAGGTCGTGCCGAACCCGTTCGCGAACGCATCGCAGACGCCGTCCACAAGCGACTCCGAGAGCACCCAGGTCGTCAACCTGAACCAGCAGCAGCAGTGGCCAGCGCCGCAGCAGCCGCAGTGGGGTCCGCAGCAGGGCTGGGGCGCGGTCGAGAACACCGGCACCCCGTGGGGCGATGACCTGCCCGGGGGACCGCCGGGGCACGGCGACGCGTCCTGGATGCGGCAGGGCCCCGAGGTGTTCGACAACGCGGGCAAGTCCGGCAAGGGCAAGCTGATCGCCGGGCTGTCCATCGGCGGTGTGCTGGTGGTCGCCCTGGTCGTCGCGCTGATCTTCTACTTCACCAGCGGCGGCGACAGCTCGAACAACATCGCTGAGCAGGAAACAAGCGAGCAGGCCCCGCCACCGCCTCCGACCAAGGAACTGCCCGAACCGCCCGCGGCCAACCCGAACCCGCCCGCCAACCCGCAGGACGTGCTGATCGGCCTGGAGGGTGCGCCGCACCCGTGGAACGGGGCGCTGGACGTGCCGGCGCTGGAGGGCCACAAAGCCGGTCTGCTGCAGCCGAAGCCGGTGCTGGACACCGCGCTCCAGAACGGCCTGGCCGGCGGCTGGTTCAACGGGACCGACGGCCCGCCGAAGGTCACGCTGCTCGCGCTGCAGATGCCGAGCCCGGACGCGGCGAAGACCGTGTCGGAGAAGTACATCGACTCCCAGCAGGGCCTGGCCGTCTCGGAGGACCTGTCGTACAAGGGCGTGCAGGTGGTCTCCACCGGCAGCACCTTCCGCACCGCGTACGTGGCGCACGGCTGGGTCGTGATCCTCGATGTGGCCGGCGACAACGCCGAGCAGACCTTCAAGTCGGTGCTCGAGCAGCAGCTCGCCCACACCCCGCCGACCGTCCGGAACTGACGAACGAAGCGAACGGCCCGTTCACCTCGGTAGATGAGGTGAACGGGCCGTTCGCTTTTCTGTCCGCAGGTGTCGGGGTTCCGGTCGGGCAGGTCAGGCTTCGTGTGTGGTGGTTTTGAGGAGGGCTTGGACGGTGGCTCGGGAGACGTCCGGGCCGAACTGGGCGGCGATGCCGGACTTTCCCGCTTCCGCCAGTCCGCGCCAGGTCTCGTCGTCGGCGAGCAGGCTGGTCACCGAGGCGGCCAGACCCGCCGCGTCGTCAGCGACCAGCACTTCCTTGCCGTGCTCGAGGTGCATGCCCTCGACCGCCACCGAGGTGCCGACGACCGGCACGCCGAGGCTCAGGCTCTCGCCGACCTTGCCCTTGACTCCCGCGCCGAACCGCAGCGGCGCCAAGGTCACGCGGCTGCTGGCGTAGTGCGGCTCCAGCTCCGCGACCCAGCCGTGCACCTCGACGCCAGGTCCGGCCAGCGCGCGCACCTCGTCGGTCGGGTTGCTGCCGATCACGTGCAGCACCGCGTCCGGGCACTCCTCGCGCACCAGCGGCATGATCTCGCGGGCCGCCCAGCGCACCGCGTCGACGTTCGGCGGGTGGTCGAAGCTGCCGACGAACAGGACGTCCTTGCGCCCCTCCGGCTGCGACGGGCTCCAGTCGACTTCGTGCACATTGGACAGCACGCGGACGTCGGCTTCGGGGACGAGTTCGCGCAGCAGCGCCTGCTCGGCCTCCGACACCACCAGCGTGACGTCGCAGGACCGGGTCAGCCCGAGCTCCATCTGCTTGGACGCGAACGCCTTGCGGCGCAACGCTTCCGCCTTGGCCGCGTCGCCCTGCTGCTCGGCGACCTCGGCCTGCCGCTCCAGGCGGAGGAAGTGCACGTCGACCGTGTCGTAGGCGATCACTGCCTGCGGCGCGCAGGTGCGCAGCTCCTCCACCAGGCTCCACGCCACCTGCGGGCGGGACAGCAGCGCCAGCGAGATCTCCGAACCCGCTTCGTGCAAGAACGCCTGCTGCAGCTCCGGTGCCGGCAGGACGGTGACACCGAGCTGCTGGAGCTGCGTCGTGTAGGGCTCCAGGGGCGCATGGTTGCCCGGGAAGAACACCACGCGGCAGCCGAGTTCGACGAATTGCTCCAGCACGCGGCGGATCCGCACCGAACCGGAGTCGAAGTCCGGGCGCGGCACCTGGTGGTCCTTGACCAGCACGATCGGGCCGTGGTGGCCGCGGGTGCCGCGGTGGCGGGCCAGCCAGAGGTTGCGCGGCGAGGCTTCCGGCAGGTGCTCGGCGGTGAGCGTCTCCGCCCACTTCTCGACGAACGCCTTGCGGTTGATCTCCTGGTGCTTCTTCACCCCGGTGCTGAGGTCGGTGCCGTTGGACACGCCCTCGTGGTGCACCACGACCGCCTTCGGCTGCACCACGGTCCGGTAGCCGGCCGCGCGCACCGCGAAGGCCAGGTCGGTGTCCTCGTAGTAGGCCGGCGCGAACCGGGTGTCGAAGCCGCCGACCTGCTGGAACACGTCGTTGCGGACCAGGATAGCCGCGCCGGAGCAGTAGTCGACGTCGCGGACCACGTTGAACTCGGCGCCACCGGGATCGGTGTTGCGGCCGTAGTTCCAGCCGTTGCCGTCGGCCCACACGATGCCGCCGGCCTCCTGCAGCCGACCGTCCGGGTAGACCAGCTTGGCGCCGACCATCCCGATGCGTTCGTCGGAACGCATCGTTTCCATGAGGACGTCCAGCCAGGACTCGGTGACCTCGGCGTCGTTGTTCAGGAAGAACAGGTACTCGCCGCGGGCGTGCTCGGCGCCGAGGTTGCAAGCGCCGATGAAACCGAGGTTGCGCTCGGCGCGCACCAGCCGCACGCCCTCGCAGGCGGCGAGCTTCTCGGCGCTGTCGTCCGGGGACGCGTCGTCGACGACGATCACCTCGAACGGCACGGACACCAGGTGTCCGCCTAGGAACCGCAGGCACTGCCGGGTGTAAGGCCACTTGCCGTGCACCGGCACGATCACGCTGACCAGCGGCTGGTCGCTGCGCGGCACCGGCAGCGGGCCGGTCTCCACTGCCTCGGCGGCCTCCGGAACGCCCGGCTTGCGACCGAGGACGATCTCGTACGCGTCGCGCCGCGCGGTCCCCCGCGGCGCCACGCGCTCCACGACCTTGCGGTACTTCGTCACCGCGCGCTGCACCAGCGCCGAGTTCTGCGCCGCCAGCTCGGCGTTCGCCTCGCCGAGCTCCGCCGCCTGCTGCTCGGCGTCCGCTGCGCGTCCTTCGAGCCGCGCGACGGTGTCGCGCAGCCACTCGATCCGCGCCGCGTCGCGCTCCGCGCTCTGCTGGCGCTCGTGCAGCTCGCCGCCGAGGCGGTCGAGTTCGGCTCGCAGCTTCGCCTGCTCGCGAACTCCCTGGTCGGCGCGCTGCTCCTCCCCCTTGCGCAGCTCTTCGAGCCGCTGGATCGCGGCCTTGAGCTCGTCGGCTTCGCCGCGGCTGCGCTGGTAGAGGTCGTTGAGCTTGGCGACGTCGGCGACCGCGGCGTCGCGCTGCTCGATGATCGGCGCCGCGTCCGCGCTGCGGCGGGCGAGGGTGAGCTGCGCGTCGGTGAGCACGGCCGCGGCGGGCAGCTTCGGCAGGTGCTTGTCGGCGGCGACGCCCAGCAGGTAGGTGTGCGGCACGCCTTGCTGGATCGACCAGGCGTTTTCGCCGGGTTCGATGGTCTGCAGGCGGACGCCTTCGATCGCGGTGTCCGGGTCGCCGGGGTCGGCGGGGGTGAGCAGCGAGCCGACGGTGACGTTCTGCTTGAGCACCGCGACGTGCCGGAACGCGCCCTCCAGCAGGGTTTCGTACTGGTCGGCGGTGAGTTCCTTGACGTGGTAAGGGTTTTCGTTGCCGTGCTCGTGCGTGTAGACGGCGGTGTCCGGGGTGCTGCTGAGGAACAGTCCGCCGCGCACGAGGCGGTCCTTGACCAGCTTGAGCACCGCGTCGTGGTCCTCGACGTGCTCGATGGCCTCGAAGCAGACGACGACGTCGAAGGGCTTGGCGTCGGCGAGCAGCTCGGGGTCGGTGATCGAGCCGACCTGGAAGCTGACGTCGCGGCTGCCGTACTTGTTCTGGGCGTGCTCGACGGTGTTGGCGTCGATGTCCACACCCACCACCTCGGCGCCTTCGGCGGCCAGCAGGGCGGCGCCGTACCCCTCGCCGCAGGCGAGGTCGAGCACCCGTTTGCCCTTCACGAACCGGGCGGCCAGCGCGTAGCGGTGGTAGTGCTCGTAGATGACCTGAACGTCCTCGGTCCACGGCACGCACCGCTCACCGGTCCACTCGATCAGGCGCTCGTCCATCGGGTCCTTCGACACGTATCGCAGGCTATCGCCCGGATCCGCGCCCCGTGGCGATACGCCCGAGACCGCACCGACGCCGGTGCCGGGATCACAGTTTCAATTGAAACTGTGATCCGCCGTGGGTGGGATTTACAGTTTCAATTGAAACTGTGGTCCACCTGGGCACGGGAGGTCGGCGCTCACTGTCAGGGGGCGTAGCGGAGGATGGCTGCCGTTTCGGCTCCGGCGGGGATGTCGTTACGGCGGACCGCCAGGACGTGGCCGCCGGTGAGCCAGACGCGGCGGGCGATCTCGTCCTGGATGCCGTAGGAGGACGCTCCGACCGGTTCGAACTCGATCCCTCCTGCTTCGTCGATGACCCCCGGCGTCGTGCTGTCGATGTCCACGAACACCGTGTCCACCGCGCCCATCGTCGCGTACTTGGCCACGCCGGCGACGTCGGTGACCGTCCGTCCCTGCCCTGTGCGCTGGTCGAACAGCCGGTGTAGCTCGCGCAGCCGGTCCGCGTGCAGGTCGTCGAGGACGCTGCGGGCCGCCGAGGCCAGCTCGCGGTCGGTGCTCTCCTCCGGGTTGCCGGTCAGCCCGACCGAGGCCAGTTCGGGGGCGCCGCTGACCGAGCGGAAGAAGCTCTGCAGCGGTTCGGTGGCGGCCAGGATCAGCGGCACGTCGCCGCGCAGGACCGGGCGCAGCGCGCGGTCGACCGCGCGGGCGAACTGGCGGATCCGCACCTTCTTGCCCTCGTCGGCCTGCAGCCGGCGGATCGGCGAGCGATCGGCCGGGAACACCCGTCCCACCGCGCTGTCGATGTCGGTCGGCATGCCGGACACCTCGATCACCACCGGGTCCAGTTCGGGCAGCACTTCCAGCAGCCGCACCGAGTTCTGCGCCAGCGCCAGCACAAGCGCGGTGTTCGGGAAGGTGATCGAGCGCAGCAGCGGCTTGAGGTGGAACCGGTCGGAGACCTCGGCCGCCGCGCGCAGGTGGCTGGGCAGCCGGAAGGTGGTGATCGACGTCGGCGTGGCGAAGATCGCGAGGCTGCGCGCCTGGTAGCGGAAGAACGTCTCGTCGTCGGCGAGGTCGGCGAGCTGATCGGCGAGCTCGCCCACCTCGTCCTTGTCCGCGCCGCCCTCGCGGAGCTGACCCAACGCGCTGCTGGTCAGGTTCTTCAGCTCGACGCGCTCGACGTCGCCGTTGGACGCCGGATCGGTCGGCAGGTACAGCGACGCGCTGTGCGGGTCGCGTGCGGTCAGCAGAGCATCGACTTGGGAACGAGTCGGAATGTCGGTGTGCAGGATCGCCATCGCAGACCTCCGCTGAGCGTCGGGGGTGAGTGACAACGGTTCCGAACACCTCGGTTGCCCATTAGGGTGCACGACGTGAACTCGTATTGGCGCCGCGTAACCCCGCCGCCGTCCTGCTGACGGGCGGCGCTCCCGACGGCTGCTGAACCGGCCGTCGTCTCACCTCGTTGTGCAGTTCCCTGTCGGTCTTGCCTGAAATCGGCTTCAGGAAACCAGGCTGCACGCACGCGCCACTCGTTCGACGAGTCCTGTCGGCCTTCGAACGGAAGAGTTCACCTTGCCGAATCAACTTCTCGACACGCCCGCGCGCGTCCGGACCTCGTTCCTGTCCGGTCCTCTCCTGATCCTGCTGGCCTCCGCGCTGTGGGGCACCACCGGTACCGCGGCCAGCTTCGCTCCCGCTGACGCCAGCCCGCTGTCGATCGGGGCCGCCACCATGGGTGTCGGCGGCCTGCTGCTGCTCGCGATCGCGGGCCGCTCGGCGTTCGACGTGCTGCGCTCCGGGCAGCTCGGCCTGCTGCTCGTGGGCGCGCTGGCGGTGGCGGTCTACCCGCTGGCGTTCTACTCGTCGATGGCGCTGGCCGGGGTCGCGGTCGGCACCGTGGTCACGCTCGGTTCGGCGCCGGTGTTCGCCGCGATCCTGGAGCGGGTCGTGGACGGCGTCCGGCTGGATGACCGGTGGGCGCTGTCTGCCGGGCTAGCGGTGCTCGGTCTGCTGCTGATCACCGGCGGCTGGACCGGAGCTGGCACGAGCACCGTGCTCGGCACGCTGCTCGGTCTGCTCGGCGGTGCTGGGTACGTCGTGTACTCGTGGTCGGCGGCCCGGATGATGCGCCGCGGGCACGGGTCGCGCGCAGTGATGGGCGCGATGTTCGGCTCCGGTTCGCTGGTTCTGCTCCCGGTGCTCGCGTTCACCGGTGGACCGCTGCTGAGCTCGCCAGCCGGGCTGGTCGTCGCGGGATACCTGGCGGTGATCCCGATGGGGTTGGCCTACGTGCTGTTCGGTGCCGGGTTGCGCCGCACGTCCACCAGCGTGGCGACGACGTTGAGCCTGTTGGAGCCGGTGGTCGCCGCGGTCCTGGGCGTCCTCGTCGTCGGTGAGCGGTTGGGCGTCGGCGCGTGGTGCGGAATCGGGCTGATCGGCATCGGTTTGGTGCTGGTCAGCACCCGTCGCTGACACCTGCGCACAGCTGTGGATAACTTTGCGCCACAGCATCCTCACCAACAGGCATTTTCCCTGGTCACACCCCTGTGGAAGAAGTTGTCCACAGGGGTGTGGAAAACCAATCGGAGAGTGTGGACACTCGGCATCTGGCGGAGGGCTCCCAAATTTAGGGAAATTTGGAACCCCCTGGTCAGCGACCCGCTGCGTAGCCCTGGGCGCCTCGGGCGTTGGCCGCGGCTCGGAGAAGGCCGGTTTCCGGGTCCCGGGAGACCGCTGAGAGGCGCCCGAGGGCCCAGGGGCCGGCGTCGAGGACGTCGTGGCCGCGGCGGGTGAGTTCCGCCAGGGTCTCGGCGCCGAGGCGGGACTCCGCCACCACGCGGCCCGGTTCCCAGGCACGCGGGTAGAACGAGCCCGGGAAGGCTCCGGTGTGCCAGGCCGGGGCGTCGATCGCTTCCTGCAAGTTCAGTCCACCGTGGACGTGAGCCAGCCAGAAGCACAGCTGCCACTGGTCCTGCTGGTCGCCGCCCGGCGTGCCGAAGGCCAGGGTCGGCACGCCGCCGCGCAGCGCGAGGGACGGGCTCAGCGTGATCCGGGGGCGCTTGCCCGGGGCCAGCGAGTTCGGCAGACCCTCGTCGAGCCAGAACATCTGCGCCCGGCTGCCGAGGCAGAAGCCCAGTTCCGGGATGGTCGGCGAGGACTGCAGCCAGCCGCCGGACGGGGTCGCCGAGACCATGTTTCCCCACCGGTCCGCGACGTCGATGTGCACCGTGTCGCCGCGGCTCTCCCCGGTCGGCGACACCGTCGGCTCACCGATCCCGACCCCGCTGGGGTCCTTCTCCCCGCCCACCCCGCGGTTTTCCGCGATGTGTGCGGCCAGCATCGCCTGCCGTCCACCGGGCGAACCGGGGCGCAGCTCCAGCGACGCCCGATCGCCGATCAGCTCGCGGCGCTCGGCGGCGTAGTCGCGGGACACCAGGTCGGCGAGCACGCCGGGATCGGCGGAATCTCCGTACCAGGCCTCGCGATCGGCGAAGGCGAGCTTGGCCGCCTCGACCGAGAGGTGCACGGTGTCGGCGTCCGCGACGCCGTCGACGTAGTTGTTCCGGTCGGTGAAGCCCTCCAAGAGGCGCAGCTGCTCCGCCAGCGCCGGACCCTGCGACCAGATACCGAACTTCGCCAGCGTCCAGCCGCCCGGCAAGTCGACGGTCAGCGGCGTCTCGTAGGTCGCCTCGAACTCGGCCATGTCCTGCGCGGTGAGCACACCGGCGTGGTCGCGCCCGGAGTTGTCCCGGTGCGGGATCCGCGCGAACTTCTCCACCGCCTCGGCGACGAAGCCCTGCGACCAGGCACGACGGGCGGCGTCGAGCTGCGCCTCGCGGTCACCTCCGGCCGCTTCGGCCTCGGTCAGCAGGCGTTCCCAGGTGTCGGCCAGCGTCGGGTTGTGGAGGATGCTGCCGGGCGCGGGCGTGGCGCCAGCGGTCAGCCACAGGTCCGCCGAGGTCTGCCAGTGCTCCCGGAACATGTCCCGGACGGTGTCGATCGTGGTGCTGATCCGCTCCACGATCGGATAGCCGCCGCGCGCGTAACCGATCGCGTACCTCAGCACCTCGCGCAGCGTTTTGGTGCCGTGGTCGCGCAGCAGCAGCAGCCAGCCGTCCCAGGCGCCCGGCACGGTCGTGGCCAGCAGACCGGTGCCGGGCACCAGGTCCAGGCCGAGCTCGCGGTAGTGCTCGACGGTCGCCCCGGCGGGCGCCGGGCCCTGACCGGCCAGCGCGCGCGGGCGCGGGTCGTCGGCGGTGGCGAACAGCGCGGGGACCTCCCCGCCCGGTCCGTTGAGGTGCGGTTCGACGACCTGCAGCACGAATCCGGCCGCGACCGCGGCGTCGAAGGCGTTGCCGTCGTCCTCCAGAACCGCCATGCCCGCGGCGGAGGCGAGCCAGTGCGTGGAGGCGACCATCCCGTGCGTGCCGGCAAGTTCCGGACGAGTTGTGAACACGTCGAACACCATAAGGTGACGTCACCCGGTTGATCGATAGCCGAAGCGATGAAAAAAGCGCAAAACGGCTCAGCCGACCGGGGTGCGGCCGACTCCCCGCCAGCTCAGGCCCGCGCGACTCAAGGCGTCCGGGTCCAGGTGGTTGCGGGTGTCCACGACCACCGGACCGTCGAGCTGCTGCGCGACCCGGTTCCAGTCCAGCGTCCGGAACTCCTGCCACTCGGTCAGCAGCACGAGCGCCGCCGCACCCTTCGCGGCCTGGTACGGGTCGTCGACCAGCGTCAGCCCCGACGGCAGCTCCGCCTCCTCGCCGCGCAGCCCCGGGTCGAAGGCGACCAGTTCCGCGTTCCGCGCCGCCAGCAGCCGCGCCACCTCGAGCGCGGGCGAGTCGCGCAGGTCGTCGGTGCCCGCCTTGAACGTCAGGCCCAGCAAGCCGATCCGGGCACCGGCCAGCGAACCGCCGCAGGACTCGACGACCTTGTCGACCATCCGCTCGCGCTGCCGCGCGTTGGACGAGATGGTCGCCTGCAGCAGCGGGAAGTCGAACGACACGGCGTCCGCGACCTGCAACAACGCCGCGGTGTCCTTCGGCAGGCAGGAACCGCCCCAGCCCGGGCCGGGCTGCAAGAACGCCTGGCCGATGCGCCGGTCGTAGCCCATCCCCTCGGTCACGTCGGTGATGTCGGCGCCCAGCCGCTCGCACAGCTCGGCGATCGCGTTGACGTAGGACAGCTTGGTCGCCAGGAAGCAGTTCGCCGCGTACTTCACCATCTCCGCACTGGCCGCGTCGGTGAGCACCGTCGGCGCACCGAGCCGCGCGTACAGCGCCGCCACCCGCTCGGCCGCGTCCTGGGTGTCCGAGCCGACCACGATCCGGTCCGGGGTCAGGAAGTCGTGCACCGCGGAACCCTCGCGCAGGAACTCCGGATTGCTCACCACCGCGACGTCCGGACGCCCGACCAGCTCGCGCAGCCACGCGGAAGTGCCCACCGGCACCGTCGACTTCGTGACCAGCACGCATCCGGTCGGCAGCCCCTCGCGCACCTCGCGCGCCACCGACTCCACCACCGCCAGATCGGCCCCACCGCCGGAACCCATGGGCGTCGGCACGCACAGGAAGACCACCTCGGCGTCGGCCACCGCGACCGCCGAACCCAGCACGAACTCCAGCCGACCAGCCGCGATGCCCTCCTGCACCAGCTCGGCCAGCCCAGGCTCGTGGATCCGGACCTCGCCGCGGGACAGCTGCGCGACCTTCTCGGCGTTGACGTCGCTGCACACCACGCGGTGGCCCAGCGACGCGAGACACGCGCCGGTCGTCAACCCCACGTAGCCGGTACCGACAACGACGATCCGACGGGCGAACACCAGTCCCCACACCCCTTCAAGCGCGCGACCGAGCAGCCGCTGATCCTCCCTGCGTGAATCGTGGCACATCGCCCGAGCAGAGGAACTGACTTCGGGAAACGTTCACACGCCGTACGTCTGGCGTGACTCGCCGGCGACGAGCCGTTTAGGGTCCTCGGCGTGGAACAGCGACGTCTGGGCGAATCCGGTCTGGTGGTCAGCGCGGTCGGTCTGGGGTGCAACAACCTGGGCCGCCCCGGAACGGCGACCGAATCCCTCTCCGGTGCGCGAGCCGTGGTGGACACCGCGCTCGACGCCGGCATCACCTTCTTCGACGTGGCCGACGTGTACGGCTCGCCGCGCGGGCGCAGCGAGGAGCTGCTCGGGCAGGCGCTGTCCGGCCGCCGCGAGCAGGCGATCATCGCGACCAAGTTCGGCATGGACATGCAGGGCGGCAACGGCCCGGACTTCACCGCGCGCGGCTCGCGCCGCTACGTGCGCCGCGCGGTGGAGTCCTCGCTGCGACGGCTGGCCACCGACTGGATCGACCTGTACCAGCTGCACCGGCCGGACCGGCTGACGCCGCTGGAGGAAACCCTGTCGGTGCTCGACGACCTGGTCCGCGAGGGCAAGATCCGCTACGTCGGGCACTGCAACCTGGCCAGCTGGCAGCTCGCCGACGCGTCCTGGCTGTCGTCCTCGGTCGCGCTGACCGGGCCGGTGTCCACGCAGAACCACTACTCGCTGCTGGCGCGGGAGGCCGAGCGCGAGATCATCCCGGCCTGCAAGCGGTTCGGGGTCGGGCTGATCCCCTACTTCCCGCTGGCCAACGGCCTGCTGACCGGCAAGTACCGGAAGGACCAGGAGCCGCCGGCGGGCAGCCGTCTGGCGGGGCGCAACCAGATGCTGACGGACGCGCCGTGGGAGCGCATCGAGCAGCTGCGGACCTTCGCCGAGCAGCGCGGCATCCCGATGACGTCGGTCGCGGTCGGCTGGCTGGCCGCGCAGCCGGTGGTCGGCTCGGTGATCAGCGGCGCGACCACTCCGGAACAGGTCCAGGCCAACGCGGTCGCGGGCCAGTGGCGCCCGTCGACGGACGACCTCGAAGCCCTCAACGCCATCTGCCCACCCCTCTGACCCCTCCGCGCCCGGGGTTCCGCAATTTCAATGGAAATTGGACGTCGGATTTCCATTGAAATTGCGGAACCGCAGTGAGCTCGGTCACGTTGGGTGGTGAAGTTTTCGCTCGGACGGATGACAGATCGCCCCTGGTGGCAGACGCGGCGGCGACGGTGAGCGGACCACGCTCTTCGCATGGAGCTCATCGGGTTCGCCGCACTGTTCATCGGCCTCGCGCTGCTGGCCGCGCTGCCCCTGGTCGCGCTGCTCTCGCTGGTGGAGACGACATCGAAGCGGGAGGTGCAACGCCATCGGTGACCGTCGCTTCTCGCCCTGTCCGTTCCGCGTTCGATGCTGGGCAAGACCGTCCCCAGGTGTTAGACATGCCCGGGTAGCACCATCGGACGCAAAGGAACGAGCAGATGCAGATCACCGACACCGCGGCGATCGTCACCGGCGGGGCTTCCGGCCTTGGCGCGGCCACCGCAAGAGCACTCGCCGGGCGTGGCGCTCAGGTGTTCGCGGTGGACCTGCCGGATGCTGTGAGCAAGGCGCCGGTGGTCGACGGCGTCACCTACGCGGCGGCCGACGTCACCGACGCTGAGCAGGTGCAGACCGCGGTGCAGCAGGCCGCGGGCGCCGGAAATCCGCTGAGGATCGTGGTGAACTGCGCGGGCATCGGCCCGTCGGCGCGCATCGTCGGCCGCAAGGGCGCGCACGACCTCGACCTGTTCCGCAAGGTCATCGAGATCAACCTGGTCGGCACCTTCAACGTGCTGCGCCTGGCCGCGGAGGCGATCCGCGAGACCGAGGCCGACCAGCAGGGCCAGCGTGGCGTCGTGATCAACACGGCCTCCGTCGCGGCCTTCGACGGGCAGATCGGCCAGGCGGCCTACGCTGCGTCCAAGGGCGGCGTGGCGAGCCTGACGCTGCCGGCGGCCCGCGACCTGTCCTCGGCCGGGATCCGGGTCATGACCATCGCCCCGGGCATCATCGACACCCCGATGCTGGCGACCGTGAGCGAGGAGTACCGCCAGGGCCTGGCCGACGGCGTCCCGTTCCCGAAGCGCCTGGGCGCCCCCGAGGACTACGCCCAGCTCGCGGTGAACATCATCGAGCACGACTACCTCAACGGCGAAGTCATCCGCATGGACGGCGCCCTCCGCATGGCCCCTCGCTGAGCTCCGTCCCGTGAGCGCTTTCCGTTGCCATAGCGCCAGAAAGTGCTCACGGGCCAGCGAGTGACATCCGTTCGAGCGGTGGCGGTGCGCGGTTCGGCGCAAGATGGGCTCCGCGCGATCAAACCGCAAAGGAGCAAGGAGAACTACTGCACCCGCGCCGGTGAGCTGGGCATCCGGCCGCCGGGGCTCGGCGCACCAGGCGCGATGGCCGCGCCGTCATCGTGCCGTAGGGATCCGGCAGGACCTCAGTCCCTGTTCTTCGATCTTTTGTCTTTGATGCGCCGCAGGCGCGTAGCCCACCCCCTCAACTCGCACCGCTACGCAAGGCGAGTTCAGGAATGAGCTGTGCTCAAAGATCTTCGGCGTAGGGGATTTCTCCGACTTCGTCGGAGGTCATCCAGCGGCGGATGATCCAGGTGGCCCGGACGTCGTCCTCGTTGTAGTGGAGGATCCGGTCGCGCTGGGTGAGGTCCGGGACTCCGCCGCCGAAGCCGACCGCGTCGCGGTACCAGCGCATCGAGTTCTCGCCGCTGGCTTCGGCGTCGCGCCAGGTGAACCCGGCGCTGGGCGCGATCACCTTGAGCCCCTTGCCGTTCGGGCACAGGAACTGCTCGCGCACCGAGGCGAACAGGTCGACCCACTCCGACGAGCGGATGAACTTGCGGACCTCGGCCACCGACGGCACTCCGGGCTTGCCCGCGAAGCGCTCGGCGGAGGCCAGCATCCAGCGGTTCTCCGCCAGCTCGTTGTAGCAGTAGGCGCGGAAGGTCAGGCCGTTCTCACGAGCCGTGCGGCGCACCGAGCAGAACCAGGTCCAGAACTCCGCGAAGGAGCGGCCTTCGTCGTCGGACGGCAGCGGTTCCCAGCTGACGAACGCCCGGTAGCCCTGTTCCTGGCCGATGTCCGCGCCGGACAGCCAGCAGCCCCACAGGTAGGCACCGGAGTCGCCGTAGCTCTCCATGTCCACATCGACTTCGACGTCCGCCCGCGGCACCGACAGGTCGCGAACCCGCCGCACCAGCGGCAAATTCTGCAGCCACGCCTTGGCGAGCAGGATCGCGTCGGTGTTGCGGACGCTGGTCAGCGGTAGCTCGTCGGCCTGCTCCAGCGGCGTCGCCGCAAGTTCATCCACAGTGGACACGCCGATGTCGCGCAGCGCCACGGCGTCCTCACCACGCACCACCAAGCTGACGTCGCGCTGGTCGTGCAGCTGCTGCTCGCAGACCGGCCACCACGGGCAGCCCTTGCACTCGTTGATCCGGGAGGGCTGCGCGAGCGGCTCGGCGCCTTCGGCGGCCGCGGTGGCCACCGCCAGGCGGTCGGCGAAGCGGAGCTCGTACTCGGCCAGCGCGGTGCGGCCCTCCGGCCAGTTCGGCGCCGACAGGTCGTGCCAGACGACGACGTCGGCTTCCACACCGATCACGCCGCCCTGCGCTGCGTCCGCGCCCATCCCGCAGGCCTGCAGCATCCGGACCGCGTGCGCCAGCCGGAGCTGGTCGCGCGGCTGCGGGCGCACCTTGCGGGTCTCGTCGATCGAAGACGCTTCCGGAACCGGGCGCTCCACCGGCGACACGCGCGCCCCACGTCCCGGGTCGGTGATCTTGTGCCGGACCACCAGCACCGGCAGGTACCCGTCGCCGCTGCGCACCAGCAGGTCGACCGAGCCGCGGCGTCCGCCCTCCTTGTCGAATGGCAGCTGAGCTGCGGAGATGTAGCGGGTCCCGGCGCGCATCGCGGCCAGCGTGAGCTCCGCGCGATCGGCCACCGCGCCGCGCGGGATCTCGGTCCAGTCCTCGCCGTGCAACCGGCCGAGCAGCTTCGCGACAGCTCGGCGGTGCTCCGCGGCGTCGGCGATGCGCTGCTCGATGCCCAGGTCCAGCGGCGCTTGCGGCTGGTCGCGCATCGACGGATCGTTCTCCAGGTGCACGCGCCGACGACAGCGCGTCACCACGCCCGCCTCGAGCAGCACCTCATCCTTCACGGGTGAAGCGTATGCCGTCGCCATGACAGGTGCGCCCATCACCCCGCCTACACGACCGAGCCGCCCGTGCACTCCACGCACGATTCGCCGCGCACAGCATCACCCGAGCTGGGTAGACGCCCCGTCACGAGATCTGACAGATCGTGAGTCCTTATTCCTGAAAAGCCGGAGGCGTTTCAGCCCACCCCCGCGGGTTCTCAGACGTCGCCTGGCGAGGACGGCCCAGCCGCTGTGCATTGGCCATGCATAAGGGTGGGCACCCGCAGTCCAGGCGGCGTCTGAGGTTCCGCCACCCGCACCGTCAAGCAGGGCAAGTTCGGAGACAGGCCCTTAAAGTGAGCGCAGCGCGTGAACAGGGAGGTTCCGGTGAGGAAACGCATGAACCGGCGCACGGCCGCGAAGCGGGTTCCGACCGAAGCCCGCCGGGTGGCCAAGGCGGCGAAGAAGGCGGACAAGAAGGCCGCCAAGGCGATCAAGCGCGGTGAGCACGGGCGCATCACGCCCGGCAACGCCAAGAAGGCGATCGGCGTGGCCAAAGTGGTCGGCCCGGTGCTGATCCCGTTCGCGATCCGCGCGGTCTCGGCCGTCCGCGAGCGCCTCGACCGCGCGCGGGCGCGACGCCTGGGCGTCCCGGTCGACGACCTCGGCGCCTACACCGGCCACGGCGCGGCGCTGCACGCGCGCATCGCGGGCGATTCCGACGCGCTGCGCGCACTGCGCGAGCAGGCGGGCGACGAAGAGGCGCGGCTGGCCGCGGAGCAGTACGCGGAGCGGACGGGCGCGCGGCTGACGCAGCTGACGACCGCGGTCCGGGCTGCGGAGCGGATGCCGACGCAGCGGCGGAGGTCCGCGCACCGCGCGGTGGACGCGGAGCTCGGCCAGATCGAGGACGACCTCCTCACCCACTTCGGCGTCCCCACCCGACGCTGACCGGCCCAGAACGCACCGAGAGGGGCACCCGCGCAAGCAGGTGCCCCTCCCGTGTTCCACAGTTTCAATTGAAACTGTGATTCCTCGTGCCTGGAATTTACAGTTTCAATTGAAACTGTGGTCCCACTGGTCAGCGGCCGGGGATCTTGACGAAGCCCTTCTCGGCCATCCAGTCGCGGGCGACGTCGGCCGGGTCGCGGCCGTCCACGTCGACCTGGGCGTTCATCTTGACCAGTTCCTCGTTTGTCAGCGCCTTCGACACCGGCTCGAAGACCGAGGTGATCTGCGGGTACCGCTTGAGCAGCTCGTCGCGGGTCGTGATGCCGATGTTGTAGCGCGGGAAGAACAACTTGTCGTCGTCCAGCACCTTCAGGTCCAGCGCCTTGATGCGGCCGTCGGTGGTGAACACCTCGCCGAAGGTGCAGGTCCCGTTCGCCGTCGCCTGGTAGATGCTGCCCTCGGTCAGGGTCTTCATCTTCGACTTGTCCGCGGTGAAGCCGTACGTCTCCTCCACGCCGGGCATGCCGTCGTTTCGGTTGGCGAACTCGGTGTCCACGCAGAACGTGGCGTCTTCCGGGTGCTCGGCGACGATCCGCGGGATGTCCGACAGCTTCTCCACGCCCAGGCGCTTGGCCGCGTCCTGGTTGACCGCGAACGCGTAGGTGTTGTCCACCTGGTAGTCGATCGCGGTCCAGGCGACGCCGTTGCGCTCCAGATCCTGCTGCTTGACCGCCTCGAACTGGGCGCGAGCGTCCGGGATCGGATCGTTGTTGCCGTTGTAGCTGATCCAGGACGTGCCGGTGTAGTCCCACAGGACGTCGATCTGACCGCTCTGCAGCGCGCGGCGGGCCGTGGACGACCCGACGATGCTGGTCAGGTCCCGCACGTTCGCCCCGGCCGCGGACAGCGTGAACTCGGCGATGTAGCCGAGCACGAGCTGCTCGGTGAAGTTCTTCGAGCCCACCGTGATGGTGACGCCTTCCAACTCCGGGACCGGCTTGATCGAGCCGGGTTCCACCGCCAGCGGCACCGAACTACCGGAGCTGAGCCCGCAACCGGACAGCAGCACGCCGGTCATCGCCAGCGAGGCCAGTTTCAGCGCGCCGCGGCGCGACGTCTTCAGCTTCATCGCAACCCCTTCGGCGACAGGTACGTCTCGGCCAGCGCGCCCAGCCAGTCGACCAGCAGTGCCAGCGCCATGGCCAGCACGGAGCCGACGATCATGACCGTCCAGTCGTTGAGCTTGTAACCGGTGTCGATCATCTCGCCGAGACCACCGGCGCCGACGAACAGCGCCAGGGTCGCGGTGCCCACGGCCAGCACCAGCGCGGTCCGCAGACCGGCCAGGATGTAGGGCACCGCCAGCGGCAGTTCGATGCGCAGCAGCACCCCGGTACCGGACATGCCGATGCCGCGACCTGCGTCGATCAGCGACCGGTCCACCTGCTGCAGTCCGACGATCGTGTTGCGCAGCACCGGCAGCAGCGCGTAGAAGGCGATCGGCAGCACCGCGATCCAGAATCCGGTCGAACCACCGGTGAACAGGAAGAACAGCACCAGCAGACCGACCGCGGGCGCGGCCTGGCCGATGTTGGCGATGCCGATCACCAGCGGCGCCGCCTTGCGCGCCCACGGACGGCTGAGCAGCACGCCCAGCGGCACCGCCACCGCGATCACGATCAGCGCCACCGCGAAGCTCATCAAGAAGTGCTCCCAGGTCAGGCCGAGGATGTACGGCGCGTTGATGCTGCGCTCGGTCACCTCGTCGTTGTCCTGGCTGAACGCCCAACCCAGCACCGCGGCGACCAGCACCACCACCGCGACCGGCTGCGTCAGCAGGCGCATCCGCTCCGCGGTGCGGGATCCGGAGTCCGAAGCGAACTGGCTGCTCATCACTCGTCCTCGGCCGAATCGTCGGCGTGCTCTTCGCGCAGCGCCTTGATGGTGTTCATCACCGTGTCGATGTCGACCACGCCGACGTACTCGCCGCGCGAGCCGATGACGACCGCGACGCCGTCGTCATCGGTGAGGATCGCTTCCAGCGCGTCCTGCAGCGTGGAGGCCAGCGACACGCTGTCCTCGACCGGCCGGCCGGCGCGCGCAAGCGACGACACCGCGCCGGCTTCGCGGGCCGACGCCCAGCGCAGCGGGCGGTTGCGCTTGTCCAGCACCAGGCCGATCGCGCCGCGGCGGGTGCCCAGCTTCTCCTTGAGCACCGACGGCGACTCGTCGACCTTCGCGGTCGGCACCTCGCCGACCTCGATCTCGCGGACTCGTCGCAGGGTCAGCTGCTTGAGCGCGGCACCGGCGCCGACGAACCCGGCGACCGTGTCGTCGGCCGGGTTGGCCAGGATCGCGTCGGGCGTGTCGTACTGCAGGATCGTGGAGCGCTCGCCCAGCACCGCGATCCGGTCGCCGAGCTTGACGGCCTCGTCGAAGTCGTGCGTGACGAACACGATCGTCTTGCCCAGGTCTGCCTGCAGGCGCATCAACTCGTCCTGCAGCACACCTCGGGTGATCGGGTCCACCGCTCCGAAGGGCTCGTCCATCAGCAGCACCGGCGGGTTGGCCGCCAGCGCCCGTGCCACGCCGACGCGCTGCTGCTGACCGCCGGAGAGCTGCCGCGGGTAGCGGTCGCGGTACTCACCCGGGTCCAGGTTGACCAGGTCGAGCATCTCGTCGATGCGCTCGCCGATCCGCTTCTTGTCCCAACCGACCAGGCCGGGCACCATGCCGACGTTCTCGCCGACGGTCATGTGCGGGAACAGGCCGGCCTGCTGGATCGAGTAGCCGATCTCGCGGCGCAGCTTGTCCGGGTCGAGGCCCAGCACGTCCTGCCCACCGATGGTGATCTTGCCCGAGGACGGCTCGATCAAGCGGTTGATCATCCGCATGGTGGTGGTCTTGCCGCTGCCGGACGGACCGACCAGCACCACCGTCTCACCGGCGGGGATGGTCATGGTCACCGATTCGACGGCGGGCAGCTTCTGGCCGGGGTAGCGCTTGGAGACCTCTTCCAGGCAGATCTCCACGCCGTGCCCGTGGGTCGGGGTCATGTTGTCGTCAGCCACGAATACCTCTCGAAGTCGTCAACCGCCCGATCAGCACGAAGACGGCGTCCATCAGCAGCGCCAGGATGACCACGCCAACGGTGCCGGCGACGGCCATGTTCAGGGCGTTCGCGCCGCCCAGCTGGCCGAGTCCGCTGAAGATCAGGTTGCCCAGGCCGGGGCCCTTCGCGTAGGCGGCGATGGCCGCGATGCCCATCAGCATCTGGGTGCTCACCCGCATGCCCGCCAAGATCGGCGGCCAGGCCAGCTGCAGCTCGACGCGGGTCAGCACGCCGAACCGGCTCATGCCGATACCGCGGGCCGCGTCCAAGATCGGTTGATCGACTGTAGACAGCCCGACGATGGTGTTGCGCACGATCGGCAGCAGCGCGTACAGCACCAGGGTCAGCACCGACGGCGCCACGCCCAGCCCCAGCACGGGGATGAGCAGGCCGAACAGCGCGAACGACGGGATGGTCAGGATGGCACTGGAAAGCGCGGTGGCGATCGCCGCCCCGGCGGGGCTGCGGTAGACCGCAACCCCGACCAGGACGCCGACGATCGTCGCCAGCACGATGCACTGCAGCACCATGCTGGCGTGCTGGAACGAATCGACCAGCAACGATTGCCACCTGGATGCGACGTAGTCCAGGAAGTTCACCGATTACTCTTTTCCGCTTGCCGAGGCCCCCACAGGTTCCTCCTCGGTCTCCACCACCGGGGTGGTGACCAGCTGGAATTCACCGTCGTGCTCCTCGGTGCCGGCGATCACGGCCTGCTCCAGCACCTCGGCGCCCTTGGCCTCGCGCAGCATCATCGGGTCACTGCGCAGGTCCTTGACCAGGGCCACGCACATCAGCAGCACCACGACCACGAACGGCGAGGCCGCGATGATCGTGGTGTTGTTCAAGCCGCTCAGGGCGTCCTCGCCACCGGTCAGCAGCATCACGATCGCGACGCCACCGATGACCAGACCCCAGAACACCACGACGAATTTGTTCGGCTGCGCGCTGCCGCGCTGCGACATCGAGCCGAGCACGACCGATGCCGAGTCGGCGCTGGTGACGAAGAAGTTGATGATCAGCAGCATCGCCAGCACGCTGGCCACCGCGGACAGCGGCAGGTTCCGGAAGACCTGGAACAGCTGGTCCTCCGCGCCGCCGGCCTCGGTCAGGTTGGCGCCGGAGCGCTCCTGGTACAACGCGGTGCCACCCAGGATGGCGAACCAGACGAGGCTGATCACGCTGGGGACCAGCAGCACGCCACCGACGAACTGGCGGATGGTGCGACCGCGGCTGATGCGCGCGATGAACATGCCGACGAACGGCGCCCAGGAGATCCACCACGCCCAGTAGAAGATCGTCCAGCTGGACAGCCAGGTGTGCATGTCCTCGCCGCCGATGGCGCCGGTGCGGGAGATCATCTGGCCGAAATCGGCGAGGTAGGAACCGACCGACAGCGGGATGACATCGAGGATGAACACCGTCGGTCCGACGAAGAACAAGAACAGCGCGAGCAGCAGCGCCAGGATCATGTTGCTGTTGGACAGCAGCTGGATGCCCTTGGACACACCCGAGACCGCCGAGATCACGAACGCCGCGATGAGCAGCGTGATGATCGCGACCAGCAGCGTGTTGCCGACCGAATCGACCCAGCCGACCTCCGTGAGACCGGCCCCGATCTGGGTCGCACCGATGCCCAGCGAGGCAGCGGTGCCGAACACGGTCGCGAACACCGCGAGCGCATCGATGATCCGGCCCGGGACGCTCTCGGACGCCCGCTTGCCGAAGAACGGCACGAACGCCGAGCTGATCAGCTGCTTGCGACCACGCCGGTAGCTGGCGTACGCGATGGCCAGACCGACCACCGAGTAGATCGCCCACGGGTGCAGGGTCCAGTGGAACAGCGACGTCGCCATCGCGACCCCGACCGCCTCGTCCGTACCTGCCTCCGCGCTGCCGGGCGGCGGGCTGGTGAAGTGGGTCAGCGGTTCGGAAACGCCGTAGAACATCAGGCCGATGCCCATCCCGGCGGCGAACATCATCGCGATCCACGACGTGGTCCGGAACTCCGGCTTCTCGTCGTCCTCACCCAGCGGGATGCGCCCGTAGCGGCTGAACGCCAGCCACAGGGCGAAGATCACGAACGCGGTGCCGGCGAGCACGAACACCCACCCGCCATCGCGCACCAGCACTTCCAGGGCAGCGCTGGCGAAGGATTGCAGCGACTCGGACCCGAGCACGCCCCACGCGATGAACGCGATGGCGGCCAGCGCCGAGATCCCGAAGACCCCCCAGTCCATCCGACCGGGCTGGTCGACGAGCTTGGTGCTCACCGCCACCTCGGCCGGCTTCTCATCCGACTTCTCATTCAATTCTGTCGACACAAAGTTCGGCGCCGAACCAACGACGCCCCCTCCTTTCAGCAGTCGGCCGCGATCGCCCGGCCCGGAATCAGGTGCGGTCGATCGCGCCCCTTGCATCAATGAACTCGGATGGAGAACCCACCCGATGTGGATGTGGGTGCGCCTGGCAGCCAGGCGCACCCACATCAGCCGGGTTGGGGACTACTTGTCCCCGGCCGGAGCCTGCTCGGTCTCGTCCTCGTCGACCGGCGTCGTGACCAGCTGGAACTCGCCGTCGTGCTCCTCGGAGCCGACGATCACGGCCTGCTCCAGCACCTCGGCGCCCTTGGCCTCGCGCAGGGTGATCGGGTCGCTGCGCAGGTCCTTCAAGAGCGCCACGCACATCAGCACCATGACCACGGCGAACGGCAGCGCGCCGAGGAAGGTCAGGTTCTGGATGCCGCCCAGGGCCTTCTCCGCGTCACCGCCGGAAGTGCCGATGACCAGCATGATCGCGGCCACCGCACCGGTCGCGGCACCCCAGAAGACGACCACCCAGCGGCTCGGCTCGATGGAACCGCGCTGCGACAGGGTGCCCATGACCACCGAGGCCGCGTCCGCACCGGAGACGAAGAAGATCGCCACCAGGATCATGACCAGCACCGAGGTGATCAGCGTCAGCGGCAGGTGCTCCAGGACCGCGAAGGTCTGGGACTCCGCGGTGCCGTCGCCGTAGACGTCGGCACCACCCTTCTGCAGGCCGATCGAGGCACCACCGAAGATCGCGAACCAGACGAGGCTCACCACGCTGGGGACCAGCAGCACGCCACCGACGAACTGGCGGATCGTGCGGCCGCGGCTGATGCGCGCGATGAACATGCCGACGAACGGCGTCCAGGAGATCCACCACGCCCAGTAGAAGATCGTCCAGCTGGCCAGCCAGGACTGCATGTCCGGACCGCCGGTCGCCCCGGCCCGCGAAGCCATCTCACCGAACTCGCTCAGGTAGGAGCCGAGCGCGGTGGGCAGCAGGTCCAGGATGAACACCGTCGGGCCGACCACGAAGATGAAGACCGCCAGCAGCGCGGCCAGCACCATGTTGATGTTGGACAGCCACTGGATGCCCTTGGCGACGCCGGACACCGCGGAGGCGATGAAGCAGATCGTCAGGACGACGATGATCAGCACCAGGACGATCGACGAGGTCTCGCCGATCCAGCCGGCGGCCTTCATGCCCGCGCTGATCTGCAGGGTGCCGATGCCCAGCGAAGCGGCCGAGCCGAACAGCGTCGCGAACAGCGCGAGGATGTCGATCAGCTTGCCGATCGGGCCCTCGGCGTTGCGCTTGCCGATCAGCGGGCGGAACACGTTGCTGATCAGCTGACTGCGACCGCGGCGGAAGCTGCTGTAAGCGATGGCCAGACCCGCGACCGCGTAGATCGCCCACGGGTGCAGGGTCCAGTGGAACAGCGAGGTCGCCAATGACGTGGTGATCGCTTCTTCGCTCCCACCCGGCACCGTGCCCGGCGGCGGGGAGACGAAGTGGGTCAGCGGCTCGCTGACGCCGAAGAACATCAGGCCGATGCCCATGCCGGCGCTGAACATCATGGCGATCCAGGAGACCGTGCGGAACTCCGGTTTCTCGCCGTCCTGTCCGAGTGGAATTCGGCCGTACTTGCTGAACGCGAGGAACAGGGCGAAAACGACGAAGCCCGTCGCCGCCAGGACGAATCCCCAGCCGGTGTTGACGAGCAACCAGTCCAGCGCTGCGCTGGACGCAGCGCTCAGCGAATCGGTCCCGAGACCGCCCCAGACCACGATCGCGAACATGATCGCGGCGGTGACGCCGAATACGACCCAGTCCGTCCGGGGCTTTCCGAGGAACTCAGTGTTGTCTGACAGTTCGGTTGTATGGTTTCCCCCGGGGGAGTCACCACTTCGTTCTGCTTCGGTCGACACAGGTTCCGGCGCCGACTTTCGGCGACGCCCCCTCCTCTCAGTCGTCAGTTACGACGTATTCGATCAAGGATCGACAATGCGGTCATCCGTGCTCCTAATGCCTGCAACCCGATAAACCGTGACCCAATCGGGTGAACAAGGCAAGCGTGGCCGCGGTCAGCGTGGCCGAACCGACACCTAGACTCGGGTGCTGTGGCAGCCGGTCTCGCACCTACGCAGGGCGCACTACGCGTCCTGCGCGGTGCTGCGTTGGCCACCACATCGGCGTCACTTTCCGTAGCCACTCACGTGGCCGCTGGCGGGTCATTACCCGATCTGGGCTCGACTCTCGTGATCACCGTCCTCCTGGCCAGCGCCGGTGTGGCACTCGCTGATCGCAAACGCGGGTCGTGGAGCATTCTAGGCGCACTCGGCGTCAGCCAGCTGTCTCTTCACGTGTTTCTCCAGCTCGTGGCGTCCCACCAGGACGCGCCGGGAGCCCTCGGCATGCCGATCTCGCCGGTGGCGATGGCCCTGGGCCACATTGGTGTCGTGCTGTTCACCGGACTATTGATGGCCAGGGCGGAGCGAGCACTCTTCGTAGTCGCCCGCCTGCTCCGATCGGTTCTGCTGCGGCGCCCGCGGCCACTACGGATCGTGACCGAACTGCGCACTGTGTGTATTCCCGCGGTCACGGTGCGTCAGCTGGCGCACCTGGTCCACCAGCGGATCCACGCCCTCCGCGGGCCCCCGAAATCTCCTGTTCAAGATCAGGCGAAATTCGCCACCTGATCGTTGTCGTTCTGTCATTTTTCGCCCGCCGAGACGACGGCCGAATTTCAGGAGATTTCAAGTAAACATGTCGACAAAACGATTTGCGGCCCGATCCGCAGCACTGACCGCTGCCTGCGCGATGACTGCGCTGCTGGGCGCCGCGCCCGCATTCGCCCACGTCAGCGCGCAACCGTCGGAAGCCGCCAAGGGCGGCCACGCGAAGATCGCTTTCCGGGTGCCCAACGAGCGGCCGAACGCCTCGACCGTGCAGATCAAGGTCACCTTCCCCGAGCAGTACCCGCTGAGCTCGGTGCGCACCAAGCCGAAGCCGGGCTGGACCGCGCAGGTCGAGAAGGCCCAGATCGCGCCGGTCGAGGTGGCCGGCGCTCAGGTCACCGAAGCCGTGCGCAGCATCACGTGGACCGCGCAGCCGGGCACCAAGATCGGGCCGGACGAGTTCGACGAGTTCGAGGCCACCCTCGGCACCCTTCCGGACAACACGGATGAACTGGTCATCCCGACGTTCCAGACCTACGACAACGGCGAGGTCGTGAGCTGGGACACCCCGACCCCGCCGAACGGCGAGGAACCCGAGCACCCGGCCCCGACGGTGAAGCTGGTCGAAGATGCCGAGGACGGCCACTCGCACGGCGGCACCGAGGAGAAGCCGGCGGCGGAGGCCGGTGCCAGTGCCGGTGACGACACGGCCCGCTGGCTCGGCGGCGCCGGACTGCTCGTCGGCGCGCTGGGCGTCGGCATCGGAGCCGGTGCCCTGGCCCGCAGCCGCAGCGCCGGATCGACCAAGAAGGACGAGTCGTGAAGCGATTGATCGCAGTCGCAGCGATGGCGATGGCCGCGCTGTTAGGCGGCGCGGGCACGGCGCTCGCGCACAACGTGCTGGTGGACAGTGATCCGAAGGAGGGCGCGCAGCTCGCGGTCGGGCCGCAAGAGGTGCGGTTGACCTTCGACCAGCCGGTCCGCTCCGGCGAGGGCTACAACACGGTCAACGTGGTCGGCCCCGACGGAACGTACTGGACCGACGGCCAGGTGAAGGTCGACGGCAACTCGGTGACCATCCCGGTCCGCGAACTGGGCCCGGCGGGCACCTACACCATCGGCTACCGAGTCCTGTCCAACGACGGCCACCCGGTCCCCGGCAAGGTCACCTTCAACCTGACCCAACCGGGCAAGGGCACGCCGGCCGAACCCCCGAAGCAGGCAGACCAGCAGGAGGCGGGTGAGTCCGGCGGCATGCCGGTCTGGCCCTGGATCGCAGGAGCGGTGATCGTGGTGGCCCTGGGCCTCGTCCTGGCCCTCCGCCTAGGAAAACCCAAAGCCTGATCCCCTGATCAGCAGATGAGTGAAGGGCACCTTCGACCTGTTCAACACCGTGGCGCGAAGCGCCTCCTTGAGGGGTGGCGGTCGGGCGACGGGTGGGACGGTCGGAGGTGCCCTTCACCGCATTCAACCGTCGAAGCGACCGGAGCGAACGGCCGCGAGGAAAGCTCGCCACTGCCGCTGCTCCACGGCTAACAGGCCGCCATCGCAGTCCTTCGTGTCTCGCACTCCGACCTCGTCGGAGCTAAGGCCGACCTCGACGCAATTGGTGTCCGGGCCGCTGTAGCTGGACTTTCGCCATGTCATCTCAGCGCTCATTGTCAGTCGTCCTCTCCGATCTCAGCTGCAAGCGATCTGATCAACTGCAATGACTCGACGCGAGTCAAGGCCAGTTCTTTGAGCTCCTCGGCAGCCTGTCGATAGTCCTCGACCAGCTTCTTGTCGTACAGGAAGACCGAAGACCGGTAGTGCTCCAGATGCACGATCGGAAGCGCCTTCGGGAAGCGAAGATGGACGAAAGGCCCGACCAGCGAGGCATTCCACCTGTAATCGCCGGTTGGCAGCACTTGAATGTCCACATTGGCCATTTCAGAAATCTCGTCGAGGTACTGAAGCTGGTCGCGCTGAACCTGCCGACCGCCGAATGGGCGGCGTAGAGCCTCTTCGCAGATCAGAGCATGGAGCCGAACAGGGTTGCGGCGCGTGAGAATCTCACGTCGCGCCAACCGGTTCCAACCGGGTTTCGCACTCACGACATCTGACCTGCATAAACGTGACTTCGACGGAGAGAAGAGGACAACGATGTTTTGGCTTCAGGTGACCACGCTCGTGCTCGTGAACGTGTTGATCGCGAGCTTGTTGTTCGTTCGGCCGGCGCGGGCGCAGCACGGTGGTGCTGGTGA
>NZ_JBSFBZ010000038.1:0-75799 GCF_053593195.1 Saccharopolyspora sp. NPDC002376 | reverse complement strand
GCCGGGCCAGCGAATCCCACGGGAACTGCGGCAACTGCGGACCGCGGGGCCCGGACGTCGCATCCGGGCCGCCGACGAAATCCCGCGACACACTCACGACCCTCTAGTGCGACCGCGCCGCGCACCCGGGCGCGGGATGGGTGCGCAGCGCGGTGCGGCCCCGGTCCGCGGGAAGGACCGGGAGTTCATTCCGCCGGGGACGCGATTTCAATGGAAATCGGGGAGCTGATCTCCATTGAATTCGCGATTCCTAGGCGCGGATGGCGGTCATCATGATGGTCTGCTCGGCGGGGTCGACCCGGCGTTCCGGGCGGCGGATCGGCATCGGGGCGGTCGGGCGAGCGGCTGCGTGCCGGGCGGGCTGGCGGGGAGTCCACCGTCGCGGCGCGGCTTGCGGAGGGACGACCGGGATGACGCCGGTGTCGGCGGCCTGCCGGTCGAGCTGGTCGACGCAGGTGGTGTCGTCCCCGTGGGATTCGATGGCCTCGCGCAGGATCCGCCGGTCGTCGCTGGAGACCAGCAGTTCGCGACGGGCCGCGAAGGCCGCCAGCGCCTGGGCGGCGCCCAGCACGTCACCGCTGTCCAGTTGGTTGCCGATCATCGTGGCGAGCCGGTCGGGCATCTCGGCCCCGAAATGCAGGAGCACTCCGTCCAGCGCGTCGAAGCCGGCTTTCGCGTCTACCTCGGCGGGCATGAAAACCCCCTGCTCCCAAACGAACACGGTTTCCTCCGTCAAGAATCTCAAGCGCTGCAGCCGAGTTTGATCTGCGCCGCGGCGTGACGCGCGTAGGTCGGCCCGTCCTTGTTCCAGTCCGCGCCGCGCGAGTGCAGCTTGATCGTCAAACGCCCGTCGCTGACCGGGAATCGGCCCACGTCGACCCACTGACCCTGCTGCCGGACCTGGTCGACGGTGAAGTCGCCGACCGGGTTCGACGTCTGGTCCGTCTGGTAGACGGAGTAGTAGCTCGGCGCGCCGCCGACCCGCGTGATGCCGCCCTGGGGGACGAGCACCCACGCCTGGCAGCTGCCCTGCCGGACGTCACCAGTAGTGAACCGCCAGACCGCGGCGTTGTCACCGTCCTTGTTCGGGTCACCCGACATCGGCATCGAGTCGAACGAACCGTTGCAACCGTCGGCGGCGTGCGCGCCGGAACCGGCGGTCTTCCATCCCGCGTCGCCGTCGGTGTAGTAGCCGGGACGGCTGAAGTTGCCACCCGCGCAGCCCGGTCCGCTGACCGCGGCGAAGGTCGGCCCGGCGGGCGGAACGGGGGTCTCCTGGGCGCGGACGGTGTTGTCCCCGGCCGACGGTGCGGGCGGCGGAGTTCCACCCTGGGCCGGGGCCTGCGGCGGGTTCTGGTTCACGACGGGCGGCGCGGGAGGCGGCACCTGCTGGCCGGGGTTCGACTGCTCCTGCGCCACGCCCGGTACGAACCCGGACTGGGCCTGCGCGTCGTCCTCGAACGCGGCGGCCAGCGGCGGTCCCGTCCGCGGCCCGTTGTCCTTGGACAGACCCATGACCAGCAGCGGAACGGACAGCAACACCAATCCGGCGACGGCCGCGGCGGCGATCACCGGCTTGGACACGCGATTCCCGGGCCGCGCCGCCGGAGCCTTCGGCTGCTTGGCGGCGACGGTCGGCGCGGCGACCACCTTGGTCTCGGCCTTGGCTTCAGCCTTCGTCTCGGTCTTGCTCTCGGCTTCGACCTTCCCGCTGGTGGCGACGACCGGGTCGACCAGCGCGGATTCCTCCACGGAGGACATCACCTGGGTGTCCGCGGCGGCGGCCCGCAACTCGCCGTCGGCGGCCTCGGCAACGGCGCTCGCGCTGACGCCGGAGGCCTTCTCCCAGGGGTGTTCACCTGCTGCGGACGCATCCTTGCCGCTAGGGCTCATCTGTCGGTTCCCATCGGTTGAGTCGTTCCAGCCGAGCCATCGCCAACTGCCCCCAGCGGATGCCCGGTCACGCGCAACGGAGCGGGTGCGAAGCCACCAAACCCCTGCCCAAAGCCTGGTCAACACCGAGCAGACGAACAAGTAACCGAATACAGGGACAAGCGAGGGGACCGAAGCAGGATCAAGCGGGAACTGCGGTGGTTTCGAGTGCTTCGGTCAGGCGTTGGTGGTGGGACGGAGTCGGTTCTTGGAGGGGGAGGCGGACCGTTGTGTGGGGAATGATTCCGAGTTCTGCCAGGGCTGCTTTGGCCATGATGGCCCCTTGTGAGGTGCGCATGATGGCGTCCACCACGGGGATCAGTCCACTTTGGATTGATCGGCCCGTTTCGAGGTCGTTGTCGCGGACTGCTCGGATGAGTTCGGCGTTGCGGTCGGCGAAGACGTTGCCCACGACGCTGACCAGGCCGGTGGCTCCGGAGGCGAGGTAGGGCAGGTTGAGCTCGTCGATGCCGCAGTAGTAGGCCAGCGAGGTGCGGCTCATGACCGACATCGCTTCGAACAAGTCGCCTTTGGCGTCCTTGACCGCGCGGATCCTGGGGTGTTCAGCGAGTTCGAGCAGCGTGGGCATTTCCAGCGCTGTGCCGGTGCGTGCGGGGACGTCGTAGAGCATCACGGGCAGCTCGGTGGCGTCGGCTACTGCCGTGCAGTGGGCGATCACTCCGGCCTGGGTCGGCTTGGAGTAGTAGGGGCAGACGAGCAGCAGTGCGTCCGCGCCCGCTGCTTCGGCTTCGCGGGCGCGGCGAACGCTGGTGGCGGTGTCGTAGGTGCCGACTCCCGCGATCACCCGGGCTTGGCCCTGCGCCCTGGCCGCGACGGCGCGGATGAGCTGGGTCGTTTCGGCGTCGGTCAGGGTGGGCGCCTCGCCGGTGGTTCCGGCAACGACGATGCCGTCGCAGGCGGTGGACAGCAGGTGGTCGACGAGGTTGGCGAGCCCGGTTTCGCTGATCGTTCCGTCCGGGTTCATCGGGGTCGCCATCGCGACGAGGTTGGAGCCGAAGAGCAGGTCAGCGCGGTTCATGATTCGATCCTGGCGCCATCGACAGATGCGGTCCAGCGATGCTTTCTTGCCGATATTACGTAGTATTTCTTCATGATCGAGGTGGGCGCCTTGCGGGCGCTGCGGTCGGTGGCCGCTCTTGGAACGCTGGCGCGGGCAGCCGACGAGCTCGGGTTCACGGCTTCGGCGGTGTCGCAGCAGATCAAGCGACTGGAACGCCAGGTCGGGGTGCCCGTGCTCGCGCCCGCCGGACGCGGCGTGGTGCTCACGCCAGCTGGCCAAGCCATCGTCGATGCCGCGCCCGAGGTGTTCCAGGCGTTGGAGCGCTGTGCCGAAGCCGCGCAGTCGGTCGCGGACGGCGCTCCACAAGGGACACTCCGCATCGTCGCGTTCTCAACCGGCATACGCGGACTTCTCGCTCCCACCATTCCACGACTGTCGGCGCGCTATCCGGAACTCCGCGTGGAGATCAGCGAGCAGGATCCCGACCAGGCCCTCCACAGCATCGACGCGGGGACTGCCGACCTCGCCCTCGCGCACGACGCCGACGGGCTGCCGGTCCCGCTGTCCCCGTCCCTGACCCGGCGATTCCTGCACACCGACATCGGCGACGTCGTCATGGCCCGCACGCATCGGCTCGCGAAGCTGGACCGGCCGCTCACCAGCGCAGACCTGGTCGGCCACCGGTGGGTGACCAGCCCGCCGGGAACGGTGTGCCACCAGTGGTTCCGACGCCTGTTCGCGGACGTGCCGGAAGAACCCGACGTGTGCCACTCGGTGGACGACTTCTCCACCCAGCTGTCCCTGGTCGCCGGCGGCGAAGTCCTCGCCCTGATCCCCCGCCTCGCCCGCCCGCCCCTCCGCGAAAGCCTCGTCTCCCAACCGCTCCGCCGCCCACCCCAACGCGAGGTACACGCGGTGTGGCGAACCAGCGCCAACGCCAGCCCAGCAATCCAAGCCGCCCTAGCAGAGCTGGAAGCAGCCGATCAGCCCAAAACCCCGTGAGCACTTTCTGGCGCCATAACCCACAAAGCACTCACGGGAACCAGCCCGGACGCCCGGCGTGAACATCGTCCAGACCACAGTTTCAATTGAAACTGTGATCCGCCGTGGGTGGGTTTTACAGTTTCAATTGAAACTGTGGTTCCGGAGCGCCCGCAGGCACAGCGCCGGGCTCGGGGACAGGAACTCACAGCGGCGAGGCGTGGAGTGCGGGAAGTCGTGAGCGTTTTGGGGTGCTATGAGGCCCCAAATTACTCACGAGGACGCGCTCGCCGCTCATCGTGAGCGGCGCTCAGGCGGCGTTGCCTTCAGTCGTTCTGCTGCTTCATCTGATTCACGACGTCATCCCACAACCAGCGGTGATGCCCCGTCGGCAGCGTCAGCGACGGCTTCAGCAGACCGTCGCGCACATAGCGGGCCAGCGTGCCCGGCGTGATACCCAGCCGCTTCGCTACCTGCCCAGTTGTCAGGTACTGATCTGACTCGCTTGCCACAGTTCGAAGGTATGCACCCATTCAGGCGACTGCCAGCCATTAGCCATGTTCGATACGATCTCGATCAGATTCCACGATTAACACGATTGTCCGATTTTGAAGGTGACGAGCGATCCCAGCACTGCTCGAACACGGCAGCGCGTTCCAGGTGGCCGAGACGTACCCGACGGTGCTGGTCGAGGGGCGGCGTTGGTACGTGTGCCGGGTTGCCGGGCCGGGATGCGCGAGGTTCCTGGCCGACACCGGGCGCATGGCCCTCGACGCCCTCGAATGGCACGAACAGGTAAGCCACGCAGCCACATCGACCTGCCTGTGTTGCGGCCGGCCAACCTCCAGCCTCAGCCCTGAACTCATCAACTCGCCCATGAGGAGTTTCTGACATGGCCACTGCGCTGCCCGGGATCGTGATGATCGCCTCTGGCGTCGTGTTCTACCTGTTCACCATCTGCTGGATGACCGATCGACCGCAGCACTCCGGCGGCAAGGAAGGCGACCTGTCGGTGTGGCAACTCATCGCACACGTCGAAGCCGAGCAACAACAGGAACCGGTCGGCCGACACCGACTTCGCGAACCTCGACCTGAACCGCCACCACCCGCACCGAGCGTTCCAGCACCACCGCCGCTGGAACCTCAGCAGCGAGTCCTCGAATCGCTCACACGTCTCTGACTTGACGTGCTCGCGCGAAATCCGCGCGGACACCCCTCAGCCGGGCCCCCGTCGCAGCCTCCCCGACTACGCGACGCGGGCTCCAACGGCCGGTCGGCGCGTTGTCCCCCTCCCCCGACGTGCCGACCGGCCACCCCCTTCACCGCGGTGATCCCTCTCCGATCAGGCTGGTTGGGGGGTGTTTTCGAGGGCCACCATTGCCACCCATTCTCTGCGGGTGGGGGTTCGGGCCTTCGGGCCTGACTCTGCGATGTGGGTGCGGAGTTCTGGGGGTAGCGCGATGCCGTGGTTGGCCAGGTAGTACGTCGTGAGGTCGGACCAGATCCAGGTGCCGTCGGTGCGGAGGGTGATCGGGACCACCGGTTCCTCGCCGCCGGTGAGGAGGTCCGGGATGAGTTCGTCCTCCTCCGTCAGGGATTCGCCGGAGTTCAGGTAGGCGATCTGGGCTTCGCGGTCCGGGCCTTCGGGTTCGCGCTCCGGGTTCGTCTCGTCGAAGCGGGCGAGTTCGATGGTGGGCTGCGGGCCGACCGCGTAGATCTCGCGACCCTCGACCAGCGCCGCCGCGTGGTAGTAGAAGTCCAGCGGGCTCTCCGGGTGGAACACCTCCACCTGGGGACTGGGCACGCCCTCGTTCCACAGCCGGTCGGCGAGTTCGGCCGCCAGCACGTGCGGATCCGCCCCCGCCTGGGTTTCCACCAGGTGCACCAGGCGGCCCGTGCGCGTGGTGTCGCCCTCCGGGAGCCGCAGCGTCTGCCACGCGGTGTGCTTGCCCGGTTGCGACTCCAGGTACTTCACGACGACGTTCGCGCAGGACTCCGCGAAATCGCCCTCCGCAGGGCCGAACTCCCACGCCACCACCGTCCCGCGCGCATCGTCGGGGATCTGGGAGATCAGCTCGACCAGCGCCGGATCCGCACCGTCGAGCAGGACCTCGCGGGCCTCCGGTGGCATCGGGTCGTAGCTGTTGTGGAAAACCTCAGCGATCAACCGCGCCGCGTACGCCCACTGCCCGTCGGCCAGCCAGCGCCGCGCCTGCCAGACCACGTCGTCGGGCAGCAGCGGCGTGAGCCGGAACAACAGCTCGTGCCGCGCCTGGTCCTGTTCACCCATCCCGCACCTCTCACCAAAGCCGAGTAACCGATACCGGGGACTACGCCACGGCCTTTCGCACCGCACCCGCGAGGATGCGCATCGACGCCGCCGAGCCGGGGTTGACCAGCACATCGACGCCTTCGTCCGGCAGCGCGCGGGCCAGCTCCGCGGCGGTCGCATCCCGCCAGCCCGCGACCTGAACCCGGTCGCGGTGCGCAGGTGCTGTGGTCACCAGCATCGAGGCCGTCCCGTCGGGCGCGGGTGCGACCACCAGGTCGCCCTCGTCGCCGATGGCGATCCCGAACACCGCATCGCGCAGCACGGACAGCAGCTGCTCGGCCGCCAGCTCGCCCTTGGTCGCCAGCTGCAGCGCGGCGTCGACCGGATCGGTCGGCGAGTTCGGAGCGGACGGCGCGTAGTCGGGGTTCGCGTGGAAGCGACCGGTCGTGCCGTCGGCGTCGACGTGCCAGCCGCCCACCACCGCCTCGCGCGGCGGCTGCTGCGGGTCGCCGCTCCAGGCCGGGTCGATCAGGAACACCCACCGGGGTTCTTCGGCATTCAACGCAACGGCCTCCCACCTGCGATCAACGTCTCCGAGGATCGTCCCCGCCGCGGCCCGCCGCGAGTCCCGGAACTGGGCTAGGGGCGGGTCACCTGGCGGTCGAGCTTCTCCCGCAGCTCCGCGAGCACCTTGGTGAACTCCGCCGTGTCGCGGTTCTCCAACGCCTTCCGCAGCGGCTCCTCGAACGCATCCAGCCCGTTCCGGTCCACCACCGCGACGGCGCGCCTCTTGGACTTCATCTCCAGGTAGGAATCGATCTCCGCTTCGATCACCTCCGCGGCCGCCCGGGACGCGTACTCCGGCGGCATGCCTGCGAAAGCGCCCGCGTTCAGCACGATGTCGCCGGACCGGTAGGTCACGCCCGCGAAGGTGCCCTCCTTCTGCCCAACGTACTCGTAGCCCATGATGAACTTCTGGTCGACACCGCCCGCGAAGGTGATCTCGCGTTCATGCGGCTTCTTCGAGCCGAAGGACAGCGTCTTGTTCAGATCGATGCCGCCCGGCGCGAAGATCCAGTAGCGCCAGTTCGCCGAGGCGATCTTGAAGTGCCTGCTGAGCGTGGCGGCGACGTACATGGAGCCCGCGTTCCCGGCGGAATACTCGATCAGCGAGACGTTGTGGCCCGCCAGTGACGTGTTCGCCATGTTGCGGGGGCGGAAACCGGGGGCGTCGAGGTCCTTCGGACTGGCGCTGCTGATGATCTCGTTCGGCGAACGCCGGTCGACCCGGAAGGTCAGCTTCGGGTTCGCCAGCACCACCGGGCGCGGGTGGATCAGGTCGACCGGAACGTTGCTGCCGACGGGCGCCGCGGGTGGCTGGTTGCTCGTCCACCCGTACGCCGCCGAGGTGTCGATGCCGGGTTCCACCGGCAGGTACTTGCCGATCGGGGTGGTCGCCAGCTCGACCGTCCCGGTCAGCCACGTGTACCCGCCGTTGATGACCTCCGCCTTGAGCGCGGTGTCCGGAACATCTGCCGCGGTGACCTCGATCGTGCCGTTCTGGTGCGCGGTGCGGGTCCAGCGCCCGTCCGCGCTGTGCTGGACGAGGTGGCCGTCCCGCATGTGCGGCGCCAGCCAGTTCTCGCTGCTCTCCTGGGCGAGGTGGTAGCCGTCGGGGGTGAGCTTCTTCTTCCCGCCCAGCGCCATCGGCGAGAAGTTGAACGAGTCGGCATCGGTCTTGGCGTAGTACTGCGTGCCGTCCGATGTGGACTTGATCTCCGCGTCCTCCAGACCCTCGGGCGGAGGGGTGTTCTCGCGGACCAGGACACCCGCCTTGACCTCGCCGCCGATCAGGCTGATCTCACCGGTGCTCGGCTGGTAGCTCAGCTCCCGGAAGTACAGATCGGCGTCCTCTTCCCGGCCAGTGTTCCGGTGCAGGAACTCCAGCCGCACTTCGTCACCCTGAGCGCGCCAGGTGCCGAAGTGGGCCGCGCCGACCTTGTCCACGAGCAGCACCTGGTCGCTGTTCTGGGCCTGCACGAAGTAGCCGACGTCCTCGCCGTCCTCGTTCTTGATCTCCTTCGGCTCACCCCAGTCGCCCTGGAGCACCTCCGGTGCGGCGCCCTCGCTCGGCGAGTGCTGCTCCGGCTGCTTGTTCGCCGGGCCTTCGTCCGCGGAGGAGTCACCGTCGTCGGCGGGCTTCCCGTTCAGCGCCTGGTGCAATTCCTGCTGCACCTTGTCGACTGCCGGCCCGCCGCCGTTGCGGAACGCTTCCGCGTAGCGTTCGCGGAACGCCGCCAGTTGCGACTCGTCCAGGTCCGGGGCGCGCCGGTGCTCGACCTTGTACGCCCGCACCTCCGCCTCGACCAGCTGCTCGGCGAGGAACTCCGGGCTGTTCTTCCCGGTGTTGTTCGGCGACTCGTCCGACGGCCCTTCCGGCTTGATGTCCCGGATCACGGGTAGCGGATTCGACTCCAGAGGCCCGTTCTTCGCCGACCAGACGACGGTCTTCGGCGCACCGGAATCGTCGACCTCGGTGACCTCGACGATGTCCTTCTGCGGAATCGTGTCGAGGAAGGCCACCTCCCTCTCCCAATCCATGGCCATCCACTTGATATCGCGGGCCTTGAAGGTCTTCTGGATGTCGATCCCCGGCCGCGGCGCGACGAACTCGTAGCGATACCGGCGGCCGTTGTGGCGGTATCCCGGGTCGGTCGTGGTCGACACGTACTGCGACCGGCCGGTCGTGGTGACGTGGCTCTTGATCGTGTCGCAGTAGCTCGCGTCCTTGGGCTGCAGCCCGTACTTCGCCACCAGGGCCGGGTGCTCGTTCAGCCACCGGAACACGGTGATACCGGGCTCGGTCTGCACGAATCCGCCGGAGATGTCCTCCTCGTGCAGGAACTCGTTCAGCTTCCCGTCGAACGGCGGCTGCTGCAGGGCCTCCGGATCGGTGGTCGTGGGAACGGGATCGACATCCTTCGCTTCGCCGGTGTTGTCGGCGTGCTGCGCGGCGGGCGACAAGGCGGTGAAGACCGCGTCCTCCATGTTCTGGACCGGCGCGGTGCCCACGTCCTGGGGAGTCTCGTCCGTCGTCGAGCCGTCCTGGTACCACCGCACTGACTGCCCGGAGTCCTGCTGCGTCGCGTCGGGCGTGGTGTTCTTCGGCGCGGTTTCCGGTGCAGGCGGGGTCGGTTCCGCGTCTCCGAAGGTGTTCCAGGTGCCGCCGTCGGCCAGGGCGGTGATGGGCGTCGATCCGTGCAGCTTGGTGCCCACCGCGCTGCTCGGCGCGTACACCGCGCCGCCGTGGCCGAACTGGGCGATCGCCTGCTGGAAGTCGTAGGCCGATCCGCCGGGTTCGTTGAGCTTGCCGGACGAGCAGGCCAGCAGCTGGTAGTCGCGGTTCTGGTTCGCGGTGAAGAGGGTGGAGTTCGACACCACCTTGGCGAAGGCGTCGCCGGTCAGCTTCACCTTGCTGCCGTCTTTGTGCGTGACGGTGAAGAACTTGTCGGTCGCGTGGGCGTTGACGACGAACGGGCTCCGGTCGGAGTTCCAGGGCACGGACTGCAGGTACTGGGCGGCGGAGTCCGGGGTCTGCACCGCCTTGTTGACCAGGTCCCGGTCCGAGGACGGAACGGAGTAGTTCGTGGTGGGCGCGGATTCGGCTGCCGCCGCCCACTTCTTGATGTCCTGGAGCGAATCGCCCTCGACGAATGAGATGCCGATCAGCTCGCCGTTCTTGGACCGCAGCTCGTGTGCCTTGACCTCGCCCACGTTGAAGTAGACGGGCTTGCCGCCGACGAAACCCTGGACCAAGTCGTCGTCCTGGCTCGGGTTGCTCGACGGTTCCGGCTGCGCGTTCTCCACCGGCTTGGTGTTCAGCTCGTCGACGAACAGCTGCTGGATGTCCTGAACAGGATCATCATCGTCGACCTGCGACGCGTCATCCGACACCTGCTCGACGTGTGCGTTGTCCTGGCCGGACTGCGGAAGCGGCAGGCCCATGGCTTCCGCTTCCTCCTTCGTGAAGGACAGCACCTGGCCGCCCAGGCGCACCGCGTCCTGGTGGTGCACCGTCTCCTTGCTGAAACTGGAGGTCGCTTCGGCGGTCGCGGTGTACTGGACGTCGAAGGAGTACACGTAGCGGATTTCGCCGCCGTGCTTGGTCCGGCCCTGCAGGTCGATGCCGTCGTTGGTCTCCTTGGTCGTGGTCTGCTTGCGACCGTTGACGGCGTCCGGAGCGATGTAGCCGACGTCCTGCATCGTCACTTCGCCGAACCCGTACAGGTGGCCGGTGCTCTTGGACGTCGTGTCCGCGGAGGAGAACACCCCGCCCTGCAACGACTCGCCGCCGCTGGTACCCACCGCTGTCTGGAAGACGGGGTTGGCCAGCTTGTACTTCAGGCCGACCGCGTAGTCGCTGGCGGCGAACTTCTCGGCCAGTTCCAGGAAGGCGGTGACCTGCCCGGCCATGAAGTCCTTGGGGTTGCTGAGCATCGCCGAGCCGGAGAACAGCTTCTCCAGCTGCATCCGGTGCGGGCTCGCGGGCCCGGCGAACCGCTGCGCGGCCGGGAGCACCTTCTCGCCCGACTTGGCCGCCCCGCTGATGGCGTCGGCCGTCAGGTCGATGACGCCGTCGAGGTTCTGCTTGACCACCTGCAGCGACTTCGAGGCCAGCACCGCCTTGGTGACGTCCTGGTCGTCCGAGGTGAACTGCTGGCCCGTCTGCAGCTCGTTGTCGGTGCTGGGGAGGTCCAGCAGGTACTCCGGCATCCGCAGCTTCGCCGTCGCCTGCACCGTGCCGAGGTCGACGGGCATCGTCACCGGTTCGGCCTGCATTTTCCGGAAGTAGCTGGGCACGATCGTCTCGTACAGGTAGGAGCCGACGCTGTACTGCTTGATCTCGTAGTGCAGCGTGACCGGCACGTCGACCTCGACCTCGGCGCCGCTGCGCTCACCGCGCGCACCGTGCTGCTGGGCGAACCCGGTCGACAGCTCGGTGGTCTTGGACTTGTTCCGGCCGACCTGTGCCGACGGGCCCGTCAGCACAGCCGGGTCGGGGGTGCTGGGCAGCGCGTTGAACGCCGCGGTCAAGGCCTTGCTCTTGGTCGACGAGATCTTGTGCTGGGTGCCGGTGGACCGCTTGTTCTCGGTGATGGCGTCGCTGCCGGTCAGCGGCCGGACCATCGAGTTCTGGTTCCAGGAGGCCGCAGGTTCCGCCCAGACGTGCAGCGAGAAGAACCGACCGCCCCACTTCTTCGGCGAGCGGAGGTAGAACGTCTCACCGCCGTTGAGCAGTTTCTGCTGCACAGCAGGGTGGTCGAGCTGCTTGATCTGCTGCACCGCCACCTGGTTCTCGTCGCGTACCAGGGCCGGCGCGTGCTTGGCGAGGGCGTCCAGGAACGGCTGCCCCAGCGGCTGCTGGTCCTGGCTGGTCAGCTGCTGCACGGTGATGTCGGCGCTGACCGACTTGCCGAGGTCGACCAGGCCCGGCGTCGGTCGGGACGTACCGCCCGGTGGCGGGGTGTAGGTGTTGTTGATCCAGTTCTCGGCGTCCCGCTCGGTCATCACCAGCACGTGGGAATCGCGCATCAGGTAGCTCTGGGTCTTGGTGCTGCCCTGTTCCGGGTACGGGTTGAGCACGTCGCCGTGCAGCGCGTGCTGACCGGCGTTCACCTGCTGGTCCACCACTGCGTGGGCCAGCACCATGACCAGCCGCTCCCCCGGGGCGACCTCCTGGGTCGTCTTCAACGACCCGCTGTGGGACCCCGTCGTCCCGGTGCCCTCGTCGCTGCCGTAAGCGGCGGTGAAGTCGATGCCCACCGCGCCGAGCTGCCCGTTGACGCCCCCGCCCTTCGCGCTCCCGTCGCTGAAGGAGGCGTTGCTGCTCAGCTTGTTCGCATTGTTGATCTTCAGCGCGCCCGGCGGGACCGGGCCGAGCACCTTGGAGCCGTACAGCTTGACGTTCGCGCTCTCGGAGACGACCAGGTCGTAGCGTCCCCAGAAGCCCGGCTTGGTTCCCTTGGCAAGCAGCTGCGGCCCGTGCTCCGCCGCGGACATCGCGGTCACGAACGCGCTGGGTTCGGTCAGGACGTGAAACTTCGAGCCCCCGAGCAGCGGCAGCTTGGCCCAGGGCGACTTCTGCTCGCCGGCACCGGCCAGCTGGAGGTCCTTCGAATGCGTCTGGAACAGCTGGTCGATCTTCTCCACCGGCGACGAGAGGACCATCGCCTTGCCCGGTTCGAGCTGCGGTCCCAGCGTCGAGAGGTCCGCACCGGCCGGGAGGACCTCGGTGGTCCCGGGGTGCAGTTCGCCTGCGTGGGCGGCCTTGAACTCCGGGACCAGGTACTCCGCCACGGTCTCGACCGTGCTGGTGTCGGTATTCGCAACGACCTTCTTGCCGGACACCTTGACCTGGACCTCCAGGTCAAGGTTTTGCTGCAGCAGCACCGCCGGGCCGCGGTAGGAGGCCTTGGTCTCGTGCGCGGCGGACGATCCGGCGGCCGACCCGGTGTTCCACGACTTCCGGGCATGACCACCGAGGTTGGCGTTGAAGTACAGGCGGCTGCCCAGGCCCGCCGCGAAGTTCCGGATCCGGAACCGGCCGCTGAGCAGGCCGCTCGTGCTGATCTCGTTGCCGATGCTGTTGCTCACGGACACGTCGGTGCCGCGGGTGCTGGAGAGCGAGGCGTGCTCGATGTGCTCGGCCGCCCGGATGTCCTTGGGCTTGCCGGTGACCGACACCTCGAACTTCTTGCCGCCGAGGTCGAACTCGACCTTGTGGGCGTGCTTGTCCCGGTCGCGGGCCCGCTGCTGCTCGTTCTCGGTGAGCTGCTGGTAGATCTTCGGCCACTCGTCGTCGGTCAGCTGGATGCCCTGCTTGGCCAGCTGCGCCTCGAAGTCCTCCAGCGCCTCGCTCGCGGACTGGTCGCTGTGCACCGCGTACTTGTGGCCGCGCAGGTCCACCTCGGTGCTGATTGAGGTGGTGCCGACCTTGAAGGTCTCGCGCACCAGCTTCACCGGGTCCAGCGAGGCGATCTTCTCCAGCGCCTCGTCGTGGAGCTCCTTGCGCTCGGCGGCCGTCAGCGAGGTGTCGGTGATCAGCACGTGGTCCACCGCGCGGAGCGCGTTCGCCATCACCTGCTCGGCACCGTGCAGGTTCCGCAGGTCGGTCAGCCTGCCGTTGCCGACCAGCGTCTTGTAGTCGCGCTTCTGCTGCGGGGTGAGGTCCGACCCCTCGGGCAGCGGCGACCGGTGCGGCACACCGTCCATCGCGGCCTTGAGCAGGTTCTCGAAGTTCGTGACGTTCTCGTCGCGCACCCACACGTAGGCGCTGATCACATCGCTGCCCGGCGACTTGCCCGGGCGCGCCTTGCCGTCGATCTCGATCGACGTGGTGTGGTCCAGCCTCAGGTCCAGCCGGTACTGGGTGCCGCCCGAGGAGTAGAAGCCCTTCTCCTTCAGGTAGGACTTGGTGCCCGCGCTGGACGACTTGCCCTGGCTCGCGCCCATGCTCAGGTCGAGGTTGCCGCCGAACTGCACCGGCAGCAGCGCGCTGGCGACCTTGGCGAAGGTCTCCAGCACCCGGGCCGTGATACCGAAATGGAAGGCGCCGCTGCTCGTGGTGGTGGAGGTGAACCCGAAGTTGCGCCGCCGGTTGGTGCCCGCGTCGATGGTGCCGGTGCTCACCTTCTGGAAAGCCGTCAGGTGCACGTCGCCGGTGGTCTTCAGGTCGATGCGCTGGTCGTTCTTGGTGAGCTTGTTCCGCACCTGCTGGGCGACGGCGTCGGCTGCCGGGGGCAACTTCTGGAACGCCGGGCGGTTCGGGTCCTTCGGCACGACGCCGGACACCGGGACGGACAGCTGTGCGGTCACCCCGCGCAGGTAGTTGTCCATCAGGCCGGCGTCGGAGAGCCGGTCGGCGAAGTTCTTGATCGGGCCGCTGGCATGCGGCACCGCGTTGGCCACCGCACCGAGGACCTTGTCCTGGAAGGAACCGAGGTTGGTGTAGCCGGCCACGCTGACGATGTAGTTCTGCGCCCCGACCGGCACCGGCGGGGCCTGCCTGCCGGACCGCAGCGAGTGCAGCGGGGCGTCGGTGGCCTTGGTGCCGACCGCCTCGGGCGGGTAGGCGAGCTGCACCTTCTCCGGCAGCTCGCCGATCATCGTGACCGAGTCCGCGCCTGCCTGGTGCAGCGTCGCGCGCACGTCGAACCCGACCTCGAAGACATCGCTGAACCGGGTCTTGCGGACGTGCAGGTTGCTCTCGGTCTCGGTGGTGCCGACATTGTTGGCGGTCTCCCCGGACATGCCCGCGAAGGGCAGCACGTAGAACAGACCGCCGGTGAAGGCGTCCGCGATGACCCCACCGGTCAGGTTCACCCCCAGCTTGTGGGCGTGGCTGGCGGAGGCGCCGGTCGAGGGGGCCGTCTCCAGCACGGTCTTCTGCACCGGACTGCCCGATTCGAGGTTGGCCAGGTGGGTGGCCGAGTTGGGGGTCAGGTCCAGCGACAGGTTCCGGCCGCCGCCCAACGAGAGCCAGATCTTCTTGCCCAGCAACCCGTTGAGCCCGTCGCCCGCCGCCAGCTTCTCCAGGTGCGCCTTCAGCGCGACCTTCTCCTGCGGGGTGAGCGGGTTGGCCGGGTCGTTCGGGATCGCGTCCGCGATCATGTCGACCAGCTTCTTGCGGGCCGCGTCGAGGTCGGCGACCGAGTGCTCACCGACCTTGACCAGGCCGGCGTCGGTGGTGACCGCCTTGTCCCTGGACAGCGGAACCGGAGACCGCTCGTCGAACGGGGAGCGGACGCCCTCGTTCAGGATCTCGTTCGACCCCTCGCCGGAGGTCTGCTGCTGGCTCGACTGGGCCTGCTGGCTCGACTGGCCCTGCTGGTTCGGCAGATTCAGCTGCTTCAGCCGGTTCAGCCGCTCCTCCAGGAGTGCCATGTCCGGCAAGCTTGACTTCGACGACTCGGAAAGCAGGCTCGCGCTGTCCGGATCGGACTCCACCAGCACCTTCCCGTTGGAGTCGTCCAAGACCTTCGTGCTGGTCTCGTCCAGGAACTTGGTCGAGCCAAAGGGAAACGAGGCCTGGATCGGCGTGCTGAACTCCATCTCCGAGAGGTTCAGGCTCTCGTTCGACCCGGTCAGGGCGTCGGGCTGCGGCAGGTTGTTCTGCAGGGACTGCACCATCGCGTCGAACGCGTCGGCGTCGTTGGTGTCCGCCAGCTTCAGCAGGGCCGCGTAGTAGGCCGCGAGCTCCTGGTCACCGCCGGTCAGCTCGTCGGCGTTGGTCAGGGTGTCGGTGTTCGTCGGGTTGTCATCGGCGCCGTCCCAGAACGTCATGTCGTTCCCGTTGGCCGAGCCGCCGGTGGACCGGGTGTCGCCCGCCGCGTTCTGCTGCTGCGCGAGGAACTTCGCCGCGTCCGCGGTGTCGACGTCGAACGCCGCGCTCTTCTCGTACAGCAGCGTCAGGTCGTCGACCTTCGTCCACTTCCCGCCGCGCAGCTGCTTGTGCACCTCGATCTCGTAGACGACGTCGGAGTGGAAGCGCTCCAGCGTCGCCTTGGACGCCTTCTCGTTGCCCTCCAGCTTGAAGCTGCTCTGGTTGCCGTCCCGGCCCGCGCCCTTGTAGTTGAGCTGGATCGCGGCGTTGTTGTTGGCCGGTGGCTGCATCGCCGCGTACCCGAACCCTGCGTAAGCGCCCTGCTCGTCGGTCGTGGCGTAGTCCGTGGCGCGCTTCTGGTCGTGCTTCTGCTGCTTGGCGGGCAGGTCCCAGGTCGCGTCGTGCACCGGGTTCGCGAACCGCATCTTGACCTTGAGCTGGACCTGCTCGTTGCGGGTCCCCTCGGGCAGCTGGAACTTCACGGCGTGCCCGTCCGGGCTGGCGAACGCATGCGAGTTGCCCAGCAGCACGTCGGCGGACAGCAGGGTGTCCAGCTTCGCCCGGTGCTCCGTGCCCGGCGAGAACGCGCGGTTCTCGCGGGTACCGGCCGTGCCGATCAGGGCACCGACCTTCTCGGCCAGGTCGCCGGGCATCACCTTGGCCAAGTGGAACGACGACGACCCGCGCACCTCGTCGGTGATTTCCCCGGGCACCTTGCCGGTCTCCGGGTCCACCTGCGCGGGGACGCCCTCCGACTTGGCGGCGGTGCCGCTGTTCAGCAGTCCTTCCGGCGCCTCCAAGCGAACCTTGCCGGTGAAGGTGTCGTCGATGTGCACGGTCCGCAGGTCCGGTTTCCGGAAGTACTTGCTCCCGGCGTGGCCGTTGGTCAGCTCACTCACCAGCAGCGCGGGCTTGGACACCTTGATCAGCTCGATCTTGAACTTGCCCGGCTGCTCGAACTGCGCCGCGTCGCCGGTGCGGCTGCGGTGCTGGTAGTTGTCCGTGACCGTGTTGCTGACCTCGACGCCGTCGGAGAGGTGCCCGCCAGCCACCACGGCCGGTCCGGTGCTGCCGCTCCCGCCGGGGAACATCGGGCGCGCGATGAGTCCGGCGTTGACCTTGGTCGACCGGGTGCCCTGGTACTCCACCGCGCTGCTGCCGGAGGTCTCCGCCGAACCGCCGGTGGGGTGGTTGACCAGCTGCACCGGATTGCCGTCCGGCACGAAGGTGACCTTCACCGTGTAGCGGGTGCTGCCGGAGAAGAAGTTGCCCCGGGTGAAGCTGTGCGTCCAGCCGCCGTTGAGGATGGCCCGGATCGCACCGGTGCTGTTCAGCCCGTTCAGCGCGCGGATCGCGTCGAACGCCGGCGGCCTGGTGCCCTTGGCCGTGTGCGGCGCGAGCTTCGTGAAGTGCTCCGCGACGGTCTTCTTCGCCCAGTCGGCCAGGCCCTTGGGGTCGTTCGGGCTCTTCGATGCGTCCGGGGTGAAGTCGACGACCTTGACGTCCTTGTCCAGGCCCTGGCCGAGCCCGTCGAGCACCGGCACCCCGTCGGGCTTCTCGACGCGCTCGACGTTCGTCGGCGTCCAGCCCTCCGGCGGCCGGAGCCCCTGCGCCACCATCTGCTCCTCGGTGACAGCGAGCACGGCGCTGTTCGGGAACAGGACTTCGACGTGGTCTTCGGTGGCCTTGACCAGCTTGGGCGCGAAGTCGGCACCGTGGTTGCTGCTCTGGCCCCAGAGCTCCTGCCAGGTGGCCCAGCTCATCGTGGCCAGCTGGTCCGCCTTGTACAGCAGGACCGGCGACGGGGTGGGCGCGCTGGTCACCTTGCCCGCGCCAGAATGCGTGTCGCGCGCGCTCTTCTCCGCCTGGTAGCCGAAGCTCACGCCGAACTCGCCCACGCCGAACAGGGCCGAGAGGCCCAGGTCGAAGCCGGCGCCCACGCCCTTGCCCTCGTGCACCGCCTTCTCGCTCGTGTTGACGTGCTGCAACGTCATGCCCTCGGCGGGGCCGAGGGGTGTGGGGTTGAAGTACTTGAACTCGATGCTGCCCGCGCCGCGCCGGTCGAACAGGTAGCCGCGTTCCGAGCCGGAATTGCGCGTCTGCGGTCCCTGCCCCGCGGACTGCTCGGCGACGTCGAACCACTGGCGAGTCAGGTCACCCGCGTTCCCGTACTTCTTGGTGAGCCACAGCTTCGAGTCGTTGCCGAGCTCGGTCTGCAGGTTCCGGAACTCGCCGTTGAGCTGCTGGTAGTGGTCATGTGACCAGACCAGCAGGCCGCCGCGCAGCTCGTTGTCGAAGGCGTTCGGGTTCTGCTGCTTGTACTCCGCGAGGGCGTCGCCGTGCAGCGGCACGCCGCCGGTCAGCTCCGACTGCGCGTTGATCAGGAACTCCGGCACCTGGTGGCCGGTGACCGCGTCGACGTCCACGGCGCCGATATCGGTCAGGATCTTCGACTGCGCGACCTTCACCAGATCGGACGGCTTGGCCACCACCTTCTTCAGCCGGTCGCCGAGGTTGACGTCCAGCGTCTCCTGAACCTGGACGTGGAAGGTGACGCCGCGCTCCACGACGCTGCCCGGCCCGGTGTACTTGACCTTGTCCTCGTGCCCGAACGCGGACAGGTGGCCGCCGAGCTTGTGGAGGTCGCCCTTGCCCTGGACGGTGACCCCGGCGCCGACGTAGTTCCTGCGCCCGAAGCCCGCCGAGGACAGGCGGGCGCGCACGAGGGCGGACAGCGTGCCGCGGATGCCGATCGTGTTCTTGTCCCGCTCCCGCTTGCTGGTGCTGTAGGAGCTGGTCCCGGTGGAGACGAGGTTGGTCTTCCGGTGCTCGGCCAGCACGTCGCCCAGCACGCCGTCGACGGTGATCTTGTAGTGCCGGTTCTTGTGGTTGACCGTCAGCTTCAGGGGCTCGTCGGGGAACTCACCTTCGTGGTGGGTGAACCGGTTGAACTTGGCGGCGAGGTCGCGCGCGTTGAGCGCGTAGAGCTGGCGCTTGAGGTCGCGCAGCTCGGCCGCGTCCAGCTCGACGCCCTGCTTCTCCAGGTGGCCGGTGATCAGGTCAAGGGTCTTGTCGAAGACCTGGTCGGCGTGCTCGATGTACTTGAGGCCGCTGACCAGGCCGTCGTTGGACACCGCGTCGCGCAACGCCTTGGCCCGCTGCGGGTCCAGCCCGGCCTGCGGCGTCGGCTCCGCGAGCTGGGGCTTCTCGTCCCGCAGCGCGGCGTCGAGCTCGTCGATCAGCGCCTGGTACTTCGACTCCTCGACGGCCACGTAGTAGGCACCGCCGTGGCTCTCGCCCAGATCCTGGGTGCTGGTCTTGGTCGAGCCGAACTGCCGCGTCTCCAAGTCCACCTGGAAACTCGTGTCCAGCCGGATGAGCCGCATCGGGGCCTCTGTGTCCAGCAACTTCTGCTTCGTCGACCAGGCCACCTTGTTGGTGTCGGTGTGCTTGCTGGTCGCACCGGCGCCGATGTGGACGGTGGGCACGATCTGCACGTTCGGCAGGATCTCGTCCGCGCCGCCGATCCGGATACCGGGCTCGGCGCCCATCGTGGTGCTGCTCTCCTGCAGGTCCTCCAAGGTGTTCCGGCTGTCGGTCCCGACGTTGCCGGTGAAGGGGCCCAGATCTTCGTAGCCGCGGAACTTCGGCTTGAAGTGCGCCGTGACCTCGGCGGGCTTGGTGTTCTGCCAGAACCGGAGCTTCGGCAACAACTGGCCGTGCTCCGACCGGTGCGTGATGGAGAACCCGTGCGGCAGGGACTGCGCCGAGGACTCCTCGAACTTCCCAGCGTTGATGCTGTCGCTGAGGTTCTGCCACAGCACCTTGTCCTGCCGGACGTGGTCCGGCACGTTGCCGAGCACGTGCTTGTGCAGGTCACCGAGCTTGACCATGTCGACCGCGGCGACCAGTTCGGTCAACTTGGTGGGCAGTTCCACCGAGTCCGAGCGGCTGGGGATGCCGTTGCGCACGGCGTCGGTCGCCGGGCCGACGTTCTCCTTCGGGTAGGCAACCAGCGCGGTGCCGAGCGGCGCCTGCCCGGCGAGGCCCGTGTTCCCGGTGCCGTCGGTCTTGGTGACGTCTTCCCAGTGCAGCACCGCGTCGACAGCGAAGACCTTCTTGGCCGAGCTGATCTTCATCGTGCCCGACACGTCATCGGAGTACCGGGTGCCGAACTTGTTCCCGCGCTCCCCGTTGAAGGTGGCGGTGGGAGTCACGCCGATGATGGCCTTGGCCGCGCTCAGCACCGCACCGATCACGCCGTTGAACGCCGTCTTCCGGGCGTTCTCGATGCTCTGCTCGAACTTCAGGCTGGACTCGGTGACGCTCTTCTGCTGGACGTTCGTGTCCGCTTCGGCCTGGTGGACACCGGTGAACTCCAGCTTCAGGAACATGTCCCGCTGGACCGTCTCGATGCCGTCGGCGGTCAGCTTCTGCGAGTCGACCTGGAACAGCTTGCCCTGGGAGAGGTCCTGCAAGAACCCCATCGCACCGCGGTTGTGGATGAGGCTGGTGAACTGCTCGACCAGGGACTGCTGCGCCACCTCGTCGCCCAGCTGCAGCTTCTGCACGACCTTTTCGGCGAGCTGCTGGTCCGCCTGCTGCCGGGTCAGCCCGCTGCTGGGCCCCGGCACGACGTCGAAGACCCGCAGCAGCCGCGTGTTGCGCGCCGCGATGAACCCGTCCCGCACCAGGCTGGTGGGCACGTCGTCCGGCAGTTCCTCGATCTTCCGCAGCGTCTGCTGGAAGTCCTCCTGCAGGCTGCCCGCCCCGTGCTCGGGCACCTCCAGCTTCGGGGTGTCCGAGAACTTGCCGAAGTCCTTGAGGAAGTCCTCGACCGACAGGACGTTGTCGAAGTCCGTCAGCTGCTCACCGGCGAACTTCTCCGCCGGCGAAGGCCGCGCCACGGTGTTCTGGTTCGAGCTGCTGGCTTGGGCATTCGCGCTGGTCGTGGCGGTGTTCGATGTCGTCGCGGTGTCGTCGCCGTCGAAGAAGGTCAGAGTTTCAGCATCATTGTCCTGTGTGGACTGAACTTTCCGGTGCGACGGTCCGGCCGATGTCTGGGTTCCTGCCGCGTTCGGCTGGACCATCGTGGCGGGCCTGGAGAACTCGGCGAGCGAGTGCGACCGGTCTCCGCCGCCGAAGTTCAGGTAGCGCAACGCCTTCTCGGGCAGCACGACCTGCTTCTCGTGGAAACCACCGCCCTCGTTGGACACCGTCGTGACATCGGTGACGCTGGTGACCAGGTTCGCCAGGTCCGGGTGGGACGCGAGGTAGCCGAGCGCGGAGGTCCAGATGACGGCGGGCTGCTCGTGCTTGGACACCAGCTCGTCGACCAGCGTCAGGTGCAGGTCGCCGTCGCGGCTGTGCAGTTCGCTGACCAGCGTCTGGATCACGTTCTTGGTCATCGCGATCGTCGCGGGGACGTCGTCGAGGCCGACCGTCGGGGCGGTCGATTCGGGGCTGTTCCACGAACTGCCGCTGCGCATCGCATCGCTCGGCGACTTCGGGAACTGCTTCACGTTCTCGAGCCCGAGCTCACCGGCCATCGTATCCATGGCGTTGGGGCCGGTCAGGTACATCACGGGGTGGCGGCGCGCGGGGAAGATGTTGATCGCGTAGTCGTGGTAGTGGGCCGGGCTGCCGTTCCGGTCGAGGTTCTGCTGGAACTCCGGGATCAGCTCGGACTGCGTCTTGAGGTAGTTGGCGCCGAGGTGGTCCAGGTAGAAGTCGGCGAACGGGTGCCCCTTGGCCATCACGAAGAGGTCGTTGCCCGCGTCGCCGTTCCTCCCGTGGACGTGCACGCCGTACCCCGGCCCGCTGGTGGCGACCTGGGCGGCGTCCGCGAAGTAGTCCTGGCCGGTCCGGTACTCGCCATCGCTGTACACGCCGCCGAAGCGCTTGAGCAGCTCCATCCGCAGGATGTCGCTGGCGGCGGCGTAACCGGCCTTGGTTCCCTTCACCGTCTCGGACAGGAACGGTTCCTGCAGCTTCATCGGTGCGGCGGAGTCGAACACCTCGTGGACGTTCGCCAGGATCACGCCGTTCTCCTTCGCCCACTCCTTCATCTCGTGGACGGCGGGCGTCGTCGGGTGCGCGAACTCGCCGCGCGGCACGTCGGTCCAGAGCACGACCTTGCCCTGCGCACCAAGGTTCCTGGCCGAGAGCTCCAGGTTGCTCTGCATCAGCAACTTGCCGCGGGCACTCGACGAGAGGTCGGTGATCGGGCCACCGAGCCAGATCGAGTGCCGCACGTGCGGCATCTCCAGCTGCTTCGGCAGCGGCGTGACGCTGGCGGGAGCCCACTGCTGCTGTTGGGCGGTGGGGTTGTAGGTGGCCACCGGGACCGAGCTGTTGACCAGCCCTTGAGGGGTCAGATCACCGGGATCGCGATCATCCGCGTGCGCGAGGTCGAGCTGCTCCAGCAGGTGGATGCCCTGCTGCGCGGTGAGGTTCTCGAAGCCGGGCCCGTAACTGCCGGTGGGCACGAACGAGTCCGCGGGCTTGAGCAGGCCGAACAGGTCCTGCTCAAGGACGGAGCCCGGGTTCCACTCCTGCTCGGCGATGGTCATCCCCTGGTCGAGCACCGGTGGCATCGCCGAGACGTCGTTGCCGGCGCCCAATTCGTCGTTGAGGGCCTCGTACGCCTCCGGCGCCATCGTGTTGGCCTGCTGGTTCAGACCGGCCAGGTCGTTGTCCAGCAGAACGTGGTCCAAGGGTTCGAGGCCGAACTCCTCCTGTCCCTCGGTGGGAGCGTTGTTCTCCTGCTCCTGCGGAGGCACCTGCTGCTCACCACCACCGGTCTGGTGCTGGTTCGGCTCGGAGCTGGTCACGACCGGCGTCGGCTCGGGGTTCGAAGTGGGCGGGCCGAACGGGCTCGCCTCCGTCGACATCGGGGGCGGGCTCTGCACCGCGGTGTTCGGGGTTCCGCTGAGGTCCGGACCACCTCCCATCTTCGGAGTGGACTGCGCGTTGGGTGTCGTGGTCGGGACGGGCTGCGGGCTCGCCGTCGTCTGGACCGGGGTCGGCGGCGCGACACCGTTGTGCGGCCCGGTCACGACCTGCTGCTCGTGCCCCGAGTCCTCGGACTGCTGCTGGCTCACCCCCTGGTCGTCAGGTTCGTTCGTCTCGATCAAGTCGGCGTCGAAGTCGTCGGTGTTGTCACGGGCGTTGTCCAGACCGGGTTCGTTCGACGCGGCCGCGTTGTCCGATGTGGACTGATTCGAGTCAGTGCTGTTCTGGAACTCGCCGCCGGCGTCCGAGGAGTTGTCGGAATCGGCCATCCACCAATTGATCGACTTCGACTGGCCCTCTCCGTTGTGCGGAGTGGAGCTCTCCTTCTGAACGCCGCTGCTGTTGGCGGACGACTCGTCGTGCAGCGAGGAATTCTCGTCCTGCGAACCGGTGTCGTTCGGTTGAACCTGGTGGTGCGGCGCACCAGCGTTGTTCGAGGCTCCCCCGTTGTGCGAAGCGGAACTCCCCGAGTGCCCCCCGTTGACGTTCGACGCACTCCCGCTCTGCGACGTGGAAGAACCCACCTGAACGCCACTGACGTTCGACGCACTCCCGTTGTGAATCGGGGAATTCTCCGTCTGCACACCGGTGTTGTTCGGACTGCTCGGGCTCGAGCCGTTCGTCTGCGAACCCGTGTTGTTCGAGGTGGACGTGTCCGCTTTCCCGGTGTCGCCGCTCGGGAATTCGCCGATCTTGTCCGAGTTCGGCGACCACTTCTCGCCGGTGTTGTTCGAGTCGACCAGGGTGCTGGTCTCGCTGTTCGACGGAGCCGTGCCAGCGCCGGAGCTCGGGCCACCACCGCCCGAGCCGCCGTTCGGCGAGCCCAAGCTCAACACCGCGTTCTTCAGCTTGTCGCTGACGGGGTCGCCGATGAAGTGCTCGCCGAGCTCCTCGGCGAAACCCATCACCGCGCCGCCGGTGAAGCTGTACCAGTTGACGTCGAAGGAGCCGTTCTCGTCGTAGTTCGTCAGGCCCTCGCTGAGCACGCCGTGCGCACCCATGACCGGGCTGCCCAGCCCTGACACGGCCGTCTTCTCCCAGAGGTCCTTGACGGTCGGGTTCGAGAACTTGACCGCGGCCCCGCCCGGCAGGTGCTTGGCCAGCTTGTCGAAGATGCTCTTGCCGAGCGCGTTCGCGCCCATCGACGCGATACCGCCCAGCGCGCCCGAGATCGCCGCGCCTTTGAGCGCCGAGTTGGTCAGGTCGTGGTTCCAGTCCCGGCGGGTGCCCGCGGCCAGCTGCTGCGCCTGGATCGCCGCGTCCAGCGCCACCGCGAACAGCAGCTCCATCGCCAGCGAGATGATGGTGTGGGCCACCAGCTTCAGCAGCAGCTTGAGGATCCAACTGGTGATCATCTTGATCGTCGGGATCTTCAGCAGCGACAAGCCGGCGCTCGGCACGGCCATCGCGATGGCCACCGCGATCTCGACGGCCATCAGGATCAGCTGCCCGATGGCCTGCCACTTCATGTACTCGACGTCCGCAGCGGTTTCGAATAGGAACTCGCTCATCGCGTCGGCGGCCTGAACTACGGCCTCGAGCGGCACGACGCCCTTGTCGTTCTTGACGATGAACCGCCGCACGTACTCCAGGAACGTCTGCTGGGCTTCGCCCTCGAAGTCCTGGTTGATCGCGTTGATCAGTTCGGCGATGTTGCCGTGCAGCGAACCGAGCTTGCCGGCGAGTTCGTGGTACCTGGTGGACAGCTCGCGGAGCTGGTCCTCATCGGCCTCCGGCCAGGACGACCCGGTGAGCGCGGCGAACGCCGTCGCATGTTCCGGCGGAATGTAGAGCGACAACGTTCACCTCCTCATGGTTCAACAGCCGTCCACAGAGGACTCGGTCAGTGCCTGCCACCGCCGGACGAGGACGAGCCGCCGCCCTCGGTGCCGTTGTCCAGGGCGTTCACGAGCTTGGTGTTCTCGTCCTCGGCGTCCGCGAACTTGTTGTGGGTGGCCTTGCCCTTCTCGGAGTTGATGCCGAAGGTCTCGCCCAGGACGTCCAGCAGCTCGGAGATGACCGGGTTGATCTCGTCGGCCTTCTCCTTGATCTGCTTCGAGGTCTCCTCGTCGTTCCCGGCCGCCGTCTTGACCGCGCTGTCCAGCCCGTGCCAGATGAACAGCGCCTCGCGGAGGTCGTCCTCGGCCATCTGCAACCGGGCGAACCGCTGCTTGAGGTCCTCCGGGATCTGGATCTGCTCAGCCATCACGCCGCCCCGCGTTCGGGAAGTTCGACGCCTCCTGCTGCATCTTGAACAGCGGCGCCAGGAACTCGCCCCAGTTCGACCCGTTGTGCAGCGATTCGCGCAGCTCGGCGGCCTCCCCGATGTGCGGCTGCACCGCGGCGTTGACCTGCGCAGTCATGTCCGCCCGCGCCTGGCCGACGATCTTGACGATCGCGTCGGCCAGCTCGGCCTTGGCCATCGACCGGTACCGCTCGTCGTGGAACTCCAGCTTGCTCAACCCCCCGGCGGAGTCCACCGTCGCGGACACCATCCGGTCCTTGGACCGCGCGGTCACCGACCGAGCCCGCAGCTCCTCCTCCAGCTCCTGCATCCGCTGCTGCGTCTCGGTGATCTCCCGCATCGCCTGGTCCAACTGCGCCTGCAGGTTGAAGGGCACTCGACTCACCGCTACTCCTCACATCCTCAAGTCATCCCCGGACTCCGACGTCCAGCGATCCGCAATTTCAGTGGAATTTGCGTGGAACACCGATCTCCGCAGGTCAGGGCCGGGATGGGTCAGCGGCCGATGGCGCCGGTGAAGCCGTCCTCGGTGTTCCAGGTGTCGGCGTCCTCGGACAGCCAGGTGGTGCGCTGCCGGTCCTTGTTCTGGTCGCCGCCGCCACCACCGCCCGCCATCGGCGGCGGCGGAATCATCGGCTGCTGACCGCCCGCGCCGCCCTTGGCGCCCTTGAAGCTGCTCTCCGTGCTGGGGTTGGTGGGCTTGCGCATTGCGTCGTCCAGCGCAGACGAGTTCACAGTGGACCGTCGCGTCGGATCATTGATCTCCGCGGAGCCGAAGCCGCCGACGCGCTTGTTGTTGGTCTCCAGGCCAGAGCCGGTGCCGAATCCGTGCTTGTTCCCGGTGGTGTGCAGGTCCGGTGACAGGTTCGGTGACAGGTTCGTCTTGCCGAACGGGTAGAGCGTGCTGCTGCCCTGCGAGTTCGGGTGGAAGGCCGAGTTCGGCGGAACCTTGACCAGGTTGCCGTGGGAATCGCGCACCTGCGTCCCGTCCGGGTTGGTGACGGTTCCGTCCGGGTTCACCACCGAGCCCGGTGGGAAGCTCTGCTGGATCGACGAGCCCGGTGGCACCTTGACCAGGTTGCCCTGCGGATCGCGCAGCAACGAGCCGTCGGCCTTGGTGACGGTGCCGTCGGGGTTGATCTTCGAGTCGGGCGGGATGCTCAGCGGCGTGCCGTCCGGGTTGGTCACCACGGTCCCGTCCGGACCGACCACGTTGCTGCCGCCGGAGCCGTTGGGGTCCAGCTTGGACATCATGTTGGGGTTCAGCTGGGACGAACCGAAGTTGCCGATCGACGGCGGCGGGGGCGTGAAGGTGCCGTTCTGCTCGTTGTCGCTCCCGATGCCGTTCCCGCCACCGAACTCGTTCTGCTGGGTCCCGCCGGTTTCCTCGTCGGTGCCGGTGTCGGTGTCGGGCAGGTCGAAATCGCTGTCTTCGCCCGTCCCACCGCTGGTGTCGCCGCCCGTGCCGCCGGTGTCGACCTGGCTCGATTCGCCGAAGTTCTCCGGCGGCACGTTCTGCTGTTCCTGCAGGTCCTGCTGCTGCTCCTGCTGCTCCTGCAGGTCCTGCTGCTGCTCCTGCTGTTCCTGCAGGTCCTGCTGCTGCTGTTCCTGCTCCTGCTTCTGCTGCTCCTGCTGCTCGTTGAGCTGGTCTTCGTACTTCTGCTGCTGTTCCTTCTGCTGCTCCTGCTGCTCCTTGAGCTGGTCTTCGTACTTCTGCTGCTGCTCCTCCACCTGCTGCTTGTACTTGTCGAGCTCCTGCTGCTGGTTGCCGCCGGTGCCGCCGCCGCTGGTGCCGAACTCGATCGACTCCGGGGTGATCCCGTGCGTGGTCTGGATCTGCCCTTGGACCGAATTGAACATCTCTCCGCCGGGGCCATCCAGCTGGACCGCGTAGTTGTCCATCCAGAGGCTCTTGGCCTCGACGTCCAGGTTCTTGCCGAAGTCCGCGTTCAGCGCACTGCCGACCGCGTGTTGCATGCCGGTCAGCTGCTCACCGTCGACAGTGGCGTTCAGGTCATACCTGTCCAGCGCGTTCTTCACCGCGTGGATCGGATGTGACAGCTGCGTCAACTTCCAGGCCTGGAAGGCCTGCAACAGCTGGTTGACCCCGGTCTCCAAGCTCGCCCCGGTCGTCCGCAGCTGGTTCACCACGTCGTCGCGGCCGAGATCCTTGGCGAACGTGCTCAGGTTGAGCCCGAATGTCTGGACGGTCTGGTGCAGGGCTTTGGCCGTCTCCCCGGATAGCGCGCTGCTGCTCTCCACTTCGCTGGCAAGCTTCCCGACCTCGTCGGCCTTGTCCTCGAGGAACTTCCTCGCGTTGGCCAGCAGGTCCGCGGTTTCCCGGAAGCTGGGGATGCTGGTGGCCGAGTTGGCCTGCGGTGGGTGCACGAGCGGGTCCAGGCTCTGGGCACCGAGGTTGTACAGCTGGCCGAACGTGGTGTCCTGGCCGTCGAACAGCGCCAGGTTGAGGTTCGCCCAGACGTAGAGAGTGCCTTGCGTGGCGTAGGTGTCCGGCGAATGCCCGCCCGACTGCTGCGAGTTGTCCACCCGCACCGCGCTGCTCGAGGTCACCGACGCCTTGCGCCAGACGTGCCAGCCCTCCGGCCCGCTGCCGTCGAAGACGAGCTTGTAGCCGACCTCAGAGATCCAGGACGGTGATTGCGGCCCCGCCAGATCGTCGCGGTCGCGCACCGGCGATTCCTTCGGGAGAACGCTGTTGACCGCCTGCTCCCAAGCACCGGACATGACATCAACCCTTCAGCGGTCGGCACTGCGACCGCGACGACCTGTCGTTTGCATTGCGTGAACTGCTCGCGCAGAACGGAGGATCAGTACTTGCCGGTCACGTCCTGCAAGAACTGAGTCGTGTGATCCTTGTTGTCCTGCTCGTTCTGCTGGAACTTCTGCTTGGTCGCGTCCAGGTTGTCGCCCATCTTCGGGAGCGTTTTGCTGGTGACCGTGTGCAGCTGCGTCGACGACGAGCTGATCAGACCGCTCACCGTCGTCTTGAGGTTCTCCGCCTCCTGGGTCGATCCCGGCAGCAACTTGTTGCTGTCAGTCGACAGTTTCTGGACGAAGCCGTTGCCGGCCACTTCGCCCGCCAGTTTCAGCAGGCGCCCCTTGATCCTGTCGGCTTCGCCCTCGTCGAACGCGATCTCGCCGTTGTCGTTCTCCGCCATGGTTTCGTGACCTCGCGCGGCGTCAGCGGACGAAGTACTGGCTGGTGCCCTTGTCCGTGTTCACGTTGTTCTCGTTCATCCTGTTCACCGTCACGCCGCCGACCTTGATCTGGTCGTCCATCTGGCGCTCGAACTCGTTGATCTTGCGCTGGGCGTTGGTCCACTCGGTGGCCCACTGACCACCGGACTCCTGGGCCAGCTTGCCCAGCTGGACCTCGAGCTGCTCCATCTGCTCGCGCATCTTCGTGGCCAGCTGGGTCATCTGCTGGGAGATCTCGTTGACCGCGTTGGGGTTGGTCTTCAGAATTCCTTCGAGCCCGCTCATTCGAATCTCCTGGGTGCGTGGTCAGTAGGTCACTTGCTGCCGGAAAGCCCGTTGTAGAAGTCGTTCATGAAGTTGTGGCCCTCCTGGATGTTCTGCTCGTTGATGTCGAGGAACTTGGTGTCCGTTCCCTGCAGACCGTCGATGATCCGGTCGAACTCGCCCTTGGCCTGCCGGTAGAGCCCGAGCCAGCTGTTGATCTTCTGCAGCAGCTGCTGCGAAGCGGTCGAGACGTAGGCGGCCCGCAGGTCCTCGCACAGCGCGGTGACCTGGCCTTCGGTGCTCTGCATGATCGACGTGTGCTGGGTGAGCGAGTTGATGCCCTGCTTGATCTGCGCGGACTGCGCGACGATCTGCGGCCCGTTCTGGCCTCCGTCAAGTGCCACCGGTCTTCCTCCTGTTGTCGATCCAGCTTGATCTGCCCGCACCCTCGCGACCGAAACTAGAACCGTCGGGGGTGTGGAACCACATCCCAGAACAGGGACGTGGCAAGGAAATTCAGCACTGCGGCGGGGTCACCGGCGGCAGCTCGGTGACCGGTCGCCCGGCCGCTGCCGGGTCCAGCGCCGGTCCGGTGGCCAGCTGGTCCACCAGCAGCGCAGGCATCTCGACTGGCGGTTCCGCGTACCCGAGCGCTCCCGCCACTTCGGCGGACGGGACCGGGTACTTCACACCGTTGTCCGCGACCAGGAACAACGTGGGCGACGGCGTTTCCCCGCTGGGCTCGACCGCGACCAGCACGCCCGTGCCCGGCTCCACGCCGACCCGGTCCGGCCGGCTGCAGGACAGGGCGATCCCCGGCTGCGGCAGCGCCGGCCGCGCGGCGTCCACGACGCTGCGGTCCACAAGGGACACGCTGGTCACCGCGGGCGCCGGGGTCGTGGACACGCACAGCGCCTGCTTGTCGTCGTCGCCGACCAGCTGCGGCGGGGCGTCCGGGAACGCGCCACCGCGGGTCAGCTCGTCCTTCGCCGCCGTGGGGGCGGAGTGCGCGGTGATGTCGCTGGCACCGATCTGCCGGGGCTGCACCGGCTGTCCGCCGTAGGCGATGGCCTGGGTCTGCGGATCGCCGCTGATCAGCTTGAACAGGGTGTCGGTGAGCGGCACCAGCCCGGACTCGGCCAGCAGGTACGGCTTGCCGGCGGCGTCGCGGAACAGCTGCCCGACCACGCTCGGCGCCCCGGCCAGCTGCGGCCCGGGGTTGCCGCGACCGGCCACTTCCGGGGCGACCAGGTCGGGGCCGGTGGGCAGCGCGTTGAGGAATCCGGCAGGCACCGCGATCGGGTCCGACGTGCTGTAGCCGAGCGCGGCGGGACCGGCGGATTCGGTGTCCATCCGCAGCTTGTGCCCGAACCACACCAGGAACACCGCGCCGTCCGGCCCGGAGACCAGCGCGCCCTCGTTCTTGGTCAGACCGGTGCCCTCGGCTTCACCGATCAGCGCGGTGAAGTCCCGCTTGCCGTCCACCGGCGCGGCGCACGACAGCCACGGGTCGCTGCTCAGCGCACCAGGTGACGGCAGTCCGTCCGGGGCGCCGGGGATGCCGATGGTCGCGCCGCGCGGCGTTCCCACCAGCGAGTTCGCCGACACCGTGTGCACGGTCATGTCCGCGCCCGCGACCAGTCGCGCCGACGCCTGGTTGAGCACCGGGTGCAGCTCGCCGGCGAGGTAGAGCCAGCGCGCGCCGGACTCCTTCTCCACCACGACCGCGCCCGGCACCTGCCACGCGGTCGCGCCGCCGGGCTTGATCAGCCCGAACAGGAACGTCCCGAGGCCGAGCAGCACCGAGATGACCACGCCGATGACGACACCGCGCGAAGTCCGCCGCTGCGGAGTGTCGGAGATATCCGGATCGGCCCGCAACATCCCGGCGCTGAGCCGCCCCATGGTGAACATGTGCGCCTGAACCTGGTCCCGCCGCGACTGCACACTCCCACGCCCTCACAAAAGTCTCGTAACTCCAAAGCCACCTCCGTCACCCGCTGGGTGGTCAATTTCGCGAGAAATTGACGTTCACCCGGGTGACGGTCAATTTCTCGCGAAATTGACACCGCCCCGAGCTCAGCCGTTGAAGGCTCGAATCCAGCCGAATACGCCCAGAACGGTCAGCATCAGGGGGATGAGGCTCACCGCTAGGAGGACGTGGATGATGTCCGCTGCGCGTCCCCAATAGGGGACAAGGCGGTTGCCCGGCACGACCCAACCCGACACCATCAGCGCGGTTCCGAGCAACGCCACGCCCACGAAGAGCAGCAGGCGTCCGAACAGGTCCTGCATGGACAGTGCCAGCACCAGCATCGTGACCCCGAGAACTCCCGGCAGCACAACGGAAAGCCGATGCCAGATGCCTCCCACGTCGCGCCCGTGCAGCAGCATGATGGCGCTCAGCACGCCGGCCATCGTGTAGGTCGCCCAGTTCGGTTCGGTGAGCAGCCCGAAGACCGCCACCGCGCACACCGCGCCGACCGCCAGGAACAGCGAGGTCATGTACTTGTCGGCGATCACGGTCCGGTCCAGCACGTTGCGGCTCGGGTGCGGGTCGATGCCCTCCTGCAACTGCTCGGAGTTCGTCGGCAGCGGCGGCATCTTCAACCCGGCCACCCGGAACGACAGCCCGGGCACGAACGCGCCGAACAGCACCGCGATCACCGCAGTGGCCGACACCGCCTCGGCCAAAGTGTTCGTGAGCAGCGTCAACAGCGCGGTCACCACGCCGAAGACGCACACCACCAGCACCCCGAGGAACGCGTGCGGATGCGTCCCGGATGCCGCCAACGCCAACACCGCACCACCCGCGGCAGTCGCCGCCGCAGCGAGCAGAATCGCCATCCCGGACGCCTCCGGCCCAGGCGCGAGGAATCCGGCCAACGCGAAGAAAGGCACCGCAGCGAGACCGAAAACCGAGCCCGCGAAGGCATCTCCGACCGCACGCGATGCCGAGAGCGACGCGGCCAGCAGCAGCAATGCCGCGACACCAGCCGCCAGCGAGCGCACCAGCCATTCGCCCGGGAACCCACCCGGCAGCAACAGCCCCAGCCAGATGATCCCGGCCGCGACCAGCACCGATCCGTGCAGCAGCCGCTTGGTGGCGGCGGGTTTCCAGGCCCCGGGACGCTCCTGCATGCCCTTCGAGATGCCGTCGACCAGGTCGTCGAAGTGCACCGCCGGCATCACCTCCTGCCTCGAGCGCAGGTGCAGTACCTGGCCGTCGTGCAGGCCCAAGGACTCCGGTGTGGACTCCTCGTCCAGCGGATCGCCGCCGACGTCCTGCAGCACCCAGCCGCCGTGCTCCAACCCGGCCTCTTCGACCTGGGGGCCCGCGTAACTGACGATGGTCGGCATCAGGTCGATCAGCGGCACGTCGGTCGGCACCGCGAGATCGAAATTCCGATCAGGTGCCCGGATGGACAGCCGGCACAGGCCCGCGGCTGCGCTGGTGGTGCTCACGCCGGTTCACGCTCCCTTTTCCCGCAAGGATTCCGCGAAATGTGGTGTCGGGCACCGAACTCGCAGTGCCCGACACCGTCGAAAGCAGCCTCGATCGTCGGGGGACAGTTCGAATTGTCGAGACCGGGACGGCGCCGCCGTCCTGGGCAAAACCCTAGGACGAATTCCGGTAATGGTGGTGTCGCCGATTTACGTGACCTGAAAATCCCCACCGTCCAGTGGAATTCTGCGTTGGTCACAGTTTTCCCCAGCGGGAAGGGAATCCGCGTGAGCGTCACGCTGTTCCGCCGTCCTGAACGGCAACCGGGGCCGCCGATGCCGTCCGGCGAGCTGACCCTCCAGGAACCTCCGGAGCTGCCCGAAACGCAGAGCGGCTTCTCCGGGATGATCACCTACATGCCGATGGCGCTCAGCTCGTTGGCGATGGTGATGATCTTCCTCCGCCCCGGGATGGGCGGTAGCGGTAGCACGATCATGTACTTCGCGATGGGCATGATGGTCATGGCCGCGCTCGGCATGCTCGCCGCGAACTTCCTGCGCACCGCCGCCGAGCGCAAGCGCCAGATCAACGGCGCCCGCCGCGACTACCTGCGCTACCTCGCCCAAGCCCGACGCCAGGTGCGCAAAACGGTGGTGGCCCAGCGCAAGGCGCAGACCTGGCGGCACCCGGACCCGAACGCGATCTGGTCGCTGGTGCGCACCTCCCGGTTGTGGGAGGTCCGCCCGGAGCACCCGGACTTCGGCGAGGTCCGCATCGCCGTCGGCGACCAGCAGCTCGGCACCCGGATCGGGCAGCTCAACACCAAGCCGGTGGAGGACCTCGAACCGCTGTCCGCGCACGCGCTGCGCCGCTTCATCCGCGCCTACGCCACGGTCGCCGACCAGCCGGTCCCGCTCTACCTGCGGGCCTACGCGCGGATCCTGATGCGCGGCGACGTCGAAGCGTCCCGCGCCATGGTCCGCTCGATGATCGCCCAGCTCGTCGTGCTGCACGCGCCGCAGGACCTGCGCATCGTGATCCTCGGCCGGGAGCTGGACCAGTGGCAGTGGACGAAGTGGCTGCCGCACTGCCTGCACCCGACCGACACCGACGGCGCCGGACCGGTCCGGCTGATCGTCGAAACCCCCGGTGAGCTGGAAGGACTGCTCGGCGAGGAGCTGGCCGGGCGCCCGTTTTTCGACCGCGACGCGGTGCCCACCCGCGACGAACCGCACGTCGTGGTGGTGCTCGACGGCGCGCAGCCCGCGCCCGGCAGCCGGATGGCCACCAACGGCTACCGCAACGCCACGGTGATCGACCTCAGCGACTCCCTGGACTGGCAGAGCGACCCCCGGACCCTGCTCATGCGCGTCACCCCCGACCGCGCTGAGCTGGCGCGGATCGGGCGCGCCGGCAAGGAGAGCACCTCCCCGATCGGCCAGCCGGATGCGCTCAGCCTCCTCCGCGCCGAGTCCCTCGCCCGCCTGCTCTCCCCCTACCGGCTGGCCATCTCCACCGACACCACCGAGCCGCTGGCCACCGACTTCGAGCTGACCACGCTGCTCAACATCAGCGACCTGCGCGGCTTCGACGTACCCAAGCTGCAGGCGCAGCGGGCCGCCGGCGCCGCCCGGCTGCGGGTGCCGATCGGCGTCGCCGGCGACGGCACCCCCATCGAGCTGGACATCAAGGAGTCCGCGCAGGGCGGGCAAGGGCCGCACGGCATGCTCATCGGCGCCACCGGTTCCGGCAAGTCCGAGCTGCTGCGGACCCTGGTGCTCGCGCTGGCGCTGACGCACTCCTCGGAGACGCTGAACTTCGTGCTGGTCGACTTCAAGGGCGGCGCGACGTTCCTCGGCCTGGACGAGCTTCCGCACACCTCGGCGGTCATCACCAACCTCGCCGACGAGGCGTCGCTGGTGGACCGGATGAAGGACGCCCTGCACGGCGAGCTGGTCCGCCGCCAGGAGCTGCTGCGCAAGGCCGGCAACTTCACCTCGGCCACCGAGTACGAGAAGGCCCGCGCCGAAGGTGCGGACCTGGGCCCGCTGCCGACCTTGTTCGTGGTCGTCGACGAGTTCAGCGAGCTGCTGGCCGCGCACCGCGACTTCATGGACCTGTTCGTGATGATCGGCCGCCTCGGCCGAAGCCTCTCGGTGCACCTGCTGCTGGCCTCGCAGCGCCTCGACGAGGGCCGCATGCACCAGCTCGAATCGCACCTGTCGTACCGGATCGGCCTGCGCACCTTCTCGGCGATGGAAAGCCGCGGTGTGCTCGGCGTTCCGGACGCCCACCAGCTTCCATCGCAGCCCGGCGCCGGGTACCTCAAGACCGATGTGGACACTCTGACCCGGTTCAAGGCGGCCTACGTCTCCGGCACCTACCGGCACGCGCGCCGCGAGATCCGGCAGTCCGTGGTGGCCCGTCAGATCGTCCCGTACACCACCTCCTTCGTCCCGTCGCGCGAACTGCCGATGCCCGAGGAACCCGTTGCGCAGCAAGACGAAACGGGCGAATCGCTGCTGGAGGTCGCGGTGCAGCGGCTGGGCGAGTCCGGGCCGCCCGCGCACCGGGTGTGGTTGCCGCCGCTGGAGGTCTCGCCGACGCTGGAGCAGATGCTGCCGTCGCTGGAGATCGACCAGGCACGCGGTCTGACCACAGTGGACGCCGAGCGGAACCTGCGCGTCCAGCTCGGCGTGATCGACCGGCCCTTCGATCAGCTGCACGAGCCGCTGATGGCGGACCTGTCCGGATCGGGCGGGCACGTGCTCATCGCGGGCGGTCCGCAGAGCGGCAAGAGCACCCTGCTGGCCACCCTGATCACCGGCCTGGCGCTCACCCACACCCCGCGCGAAGTGCAGTTCTACGGCCTGGACTTCGGCGGCGGCATGCTCTCCTCGCTGGCCGGTCTGCCGCACGTCGGCGGCGTCACCGGACGTCTCGACAGCGAGCGGATGCTGCGCACGATCAACCAGGTCAACGCGCTGATGGAGGAGCGCGAGCAGCGGTTCGCCGAGCTCGGCGTGGACTCGATGGCCACCTACCGGCGGCGCCGCGCGGCCGGTGAGTTCGCCGACGAGCCCTACGGCGACGTGTTCCTGGTGGTGGACGGCTGGACCACCATCCGCCAGGACTTCATGGACCTGGTGCCGATGTTCACCCTGCTGGCCACCCGCGGCCTGAACTACGGCATCCACCTGATCATCGCCGCGGGCCGCGCCGGCGAGGTCAGCAACGGCATCCGCGACCAGCTCGGCACCCGCCTCGAGCTGCGGCTGGGCGACCCGGTCGAATCCACCATCAACATGCGCGCCGCCGCCACGGTGCCGAAGATCCCCGGTCGCGGTCTGACCGAGGACCAGGCTCACTTCCTCGCCGGGCTGCCGCGACTGGACGGCGAGGGCAGCACGTCCGAGGGCACGCAGGAGCTGATCGGCACCATCTCCTCGGCCTGGCCCGGTCCGGCCGCACCGCCGGTGAAGATGCTGCCGGTCGTCCTCGACGTCACCGAGCTGCCGGCCCCCACCGGCCAGCTGCGGGTGCCGCTGGGACTGTCCGGTGAGGACGTCGAGCCGCTGTGGCACGACTTCACCGAGCACCCGCACCTGCTCATCGCCGGTGACGACGCGACCGGCAAGACGAACCTGGTGCAGCACATCGCCCGCGCGATCACCAGCCAGTACACGCCCGAGCAGGCGCGGATCACCTTCGTGGACTTCCGCCGCGAGCTGTTCGACGCGGTGCCGGAGGAGTACCGGCTCGGCTACGCGGTCTCCAAGGACATCGTGCGCGACGCGGTGGCGGGTTCGTCGCGGGCGATGCGGGAACGCGTGCCCGGCCCGGAGATCAGCCCGGCGCAGCTCAGCCAGCGCGACTGGTGGACCGGCCCGGAGCTTTTCCTCATCGTCGACGACTACGACATGGTCAGCACCGACCAGAGCGACAACCCGTTCGTCCCACTGCTGGACTGCCTCGCGCAGGGCCACGAGATCGGCCTGCACGTGATCATCTCCCGCAGCGCCAACGGCCTGTCCCGCTCGCTCTACGACCCGCTGCTCCGGCGGCTCCAGGAGGTCAACACCCCTGCGGTCCTGCTGTCCTGCCCGCCGACGGAAGGCGCCGCCTTCCACGACGTCCGCCCGAAGAAGCTCCCGACCGGCCGCGCGCAGTACATCACCCGGCGCAAGACCGTCCTGCTCCAGACCCCGCTGCTCAAGGACTGATTCACGGTCCGGCCCCCGTCGCTTGCGCTGCGACGGGGGCCGGACGTTTTCAAGTGTCAGAGCGTGTCCGCGACCTTGATGTAGCCGCGCTGGACGACCCACTGCTGGTTCTTGTTGCCGTCGTTGCACCGCCAGATGTGCACGCCGTCGCCTTTCTCCCGGGTCCTACCGGTGTCCAGGCACATCTCCTGGGCCTTGCCCACCGTGTCGGCGAGCACGATCTGCGAGTTGCGGACGATCCACTTCTGGTTGGTGTTGGTGTCACCGCACTCCCAGATGTGCACGCCGTCACCGTTGGTCCGGGTCTTGCCGGCGTCCAGGCACCGCTCCTGCCGCCACGTGCCGATCGTGTCCTCGACCTTGATCTGCCCGCCGGAGATCACGAACCGCTGGTTGGGGTTGTCGCCGCACTCCCAGATCGTCGTCTTGTCGCCCTTGTCCCGGGTATTGCCGACGTCCAGGCACATCGCCTTGGTGCCCTGCGGCGCCGGAGCCGCCGTCGCGGCCGGCAGTCCCAGGCCGAGGGCGAGCGCGAGTGCCGTACCGGTGATGGCGCCGAGGCGTCGGGTGGTGAAGAACGAAGACATGTTCACTTCCTCAATCATCGGAGTGACAATGTGGACACCGCGCCGAATCGGACAGTCGGTGCGAAACGAATCCTGATCGCGTCAGCAGGTGACCGGCAGCTGAGATCAGCGATCTCCCTCCTCCCGGGTTACCAATGACCACCCGTCCGAAGAAAAAAGGGCGAATTGTGTAACGCTCTTGCAGACACCGCTTCGGCGGTGAGAGCTCAAACCAGCGCCGTGGCCCGGGAAATCGGTTCGGCCACCTGCCCGGCCCTGGTTCAGACCGTGGAACAGATAGGCTCGACCTCGGTCGGGTTGAGCGGAGGCGTGCGGTGGACATCGGGTCCGGTGCGGTGCGACGGCACCGGGTGCTCGTGGTCGAGGACGATCCGATGATGGCCGAGGTCATCGCCAGCTACCTCAACCACGCGGGAATGCTGGTCGCGGTGGCTGCCGACGGCGTGATGGCCCTGGACGGCTTCCAGGCGTTCAACCCGGACCTGGTGATCCTGGACCGGATGCTCCCCCGCCTCGACGGCACCCACGTCTGCCGCAAGCTCCGCGAGCAGAGCACGGTCCCGATCATCCTGGTCACGGCCCTGGGCGAGCAGGACGACCGCATCCACGGGCTGGAACTCGGCGCCGACGACTACGTCACCAAGCCCTTCAGCCCGCGCGAGCTGGTCCTCCGCGCTCAGGCCCTGCTCCGCCGCACCGCAGGCCAGTCGGTTCAACCGCAGCAGCCCGCGCCGCAAACCCGTCAGGTCGGAGACCTGGTCCTGGACCTGATGACCCGCCAGGTCACCAAGGCGGGCACACCGCTGCGCTTCACCGGCCGCGAACGGGACCTCCTGGACTTCTTCTTCGACCACCCCGGCGAAACCTTCCGCAAGGACGAGCTGATGCAGCGCGTCTGGCAGTGGAAGGTGGGCGACTCGTCGATGATCAGCGTCTACGTCCGCCGCCTCCGAGAGAAGATCGAAACCGACCCGGCCAACCCGACGATCCTCAACACGATCTGGGGAGTCGGCTACCGCTTCGGCCCAACAACATGAGGCCCCCACAAAAGCCCAAGTGCACCGAAGCCGGGAGTAACACCACGGCCGGCACCAGCAACCGAGAAGCCCTCCCCCGCATCAGCCGGGGAGGGCTTCTCGTTTTTCGAGGTGGTGGCGGGCGCGGCATGTGGCTGGGGAATCTCATGCCGCACCGACCCGGATCGGTGGGGTCGTGAGTGCGTAGACCGGTTGGAGCCGGTTTTTGCACTCACGACCGCTTACAGCGCAGGTGGTGGCGACCGATGGGGTGGTCGTCGGGGTCGAAGTCGGGGAACTGGGGTTGTGGTAGTTCAGCTGGTGGTTCTGGGGATATCACGCGGTTTTCGGGAAGGATCGGGATGGGGCTGTGCTGGCCTTCCCGCGATGCCAGTGGGTGGCGTTCGTCTCGGGATTGCGGGATCGTCGCTGGTAGTTGGGCCTGTCCGGGGTCAGGTGAGGCCGGCGGGGAGACGAGTGGTGAAGCGGCAGCCGTCGGTGACCTGGTCGACTCGGACGTTTCCGCCGTGGGCGCGGATCAGGCCGCGGGTGACCGCCAAGCCGCTGTCCGCCGGTTCCGCCGCCGCGTCGAGGCCCGCTGCTCCGCCGCAGCCGTCGACGACGATCACCTCGATCTCGTCGCCCGAGACCATCGCCGTCACCGTCACCGGCTCGCCGGGCACGGTGTGCCGAACGGCGTGCATCACCAGGTTCGCCAACGCCCGCGTCAGCACCGCGATGTCGACCCGCACCGGATCCGTCGCGCTGTCCAGGCCGACGCCGTGCAGCCGCACCCCGCGCTCCAACGCGACCGGAAGTGCCGCTGCCAAAGCGGAATCCAGCAGATCAGCCAGCCGAGTCGGGGTCCGCTCGACGCTGTCAACCTGGAGCCGGGCCAGCTCGAAGAGATCCCCGGTCACGCGGTTCAACCGCTGCGCCCCGCCGATCAACCCGTCCAGGTAGCGCTGCGGTTCCTGCGCCACACCGTCCTGCAAGGCCTCGGCAGCGGCGCGGATTCCAGCCAGCGGGGTGCGCATTTCGTGGGAGATGGCGATGATCAGCTCGCGTTGCGCGCGCCGCGCGTCGGCGCGCTCCTGCTCGGCTTCGATCAGCGCGTTGCTGGTCGCGGTGAGCTCCTGGCGCAGCCAGCGCAGTTCGGCGCCGGGGTGGCGGCGAGTCCAGCGGCCCAGCAGCCAGCCGGTCGCGCTGGACGCCAAGCATGCCGCGACCAGCCCGCTGCTCACCCTGGCCACGTTCGGTCACCTCTGTTGCGTTCACCCTCGGGCGGCCACGCTGCCCCTACCGATCAGTACCTCCATTCAACCTCCCGTTAACCGCGCACCGGGAGTCCCATGAATAGGGGTCCGCGCGCGACGTTGTTGGGACTAACACCGCCCGAGCTCGCCAGGCAGGCTGGGGAACACCGTTTCTACGCAAAGCGGATCCGGGTGCGCCCGGGCCCGCGACTGGAGGAGTATCTGTGGCGCGGCCTGTGCTTTCCGTTCGAGCGGAGGGATCCGACGGTCACCGGACCATTGCGGCTGCGTTGGAGCAGGCCCGCCCCGGGTCGGTCATCTCGGTGCACCCCGGCCGCTACCAGGAGAACCTGGTGATCACCAAGGTGGTCACCATCATCGCCGCCGAGGGTTCGCGCACCGTCGAGCTGTCCCCGGTGCGCGGCAGCGCGGTGCGCGTGGTGTCCGAAGCGGTGCAGCTCAGCGGGCTGGTGCTGCGCGGTCGCGACCCGGAACTGCCCACTGTGGACGTTCCACGCGGGCAGGCGGCGATGGACGACTGCGAGGTCACCGGCTCGGCCTGGACCGCCGTGCTGGCCCGCGAATCCGGTTCGCTGGCGATGCGCGACTGCCGGGTCACCAACTCCGCGGGCGCCGGGATCGTCGACACCTCCGAAGCGGGCAGCGTCGTCGAGGACTGCGTGGTCGAGCACCTGGGCAGCTCGGCGATCGTGATCAGCGATCGCGCGGCGCCGATGATCCGCCGCTGCGTGCTGCGCGACAGCCGGGGCAACGGGGTCTGCGCGAACGCCGAATCCCGCGGCACCGTCGAAGACTGCCAGATCTCCCGCACCGACAAGCCCGCGATCGCGCTGGAAGCCAACAGCAGCACCACGATTCGCGGCACCTCCGTCAAGGACGTGGCGATCGGCGCCTACATCAACAGCCAGGGCCGACCGACCCTGAAGGACTGCTCGTTCACCGCCACCCGCGAGCACGGCCTGGTGGTGCTGGGCGGCAGCGAGCCGGTGGTGACCGGTTGCCGCGTCGGGCGCACCAAGGCCAACGGCCTGCTGATCACCGACAAGGCCAAGGGCAGCTACGAGGAACTGCGGATCTTCGGCACCCGCAAGGCCGCCATCGAGGTCGGCGAGCTGGCCGGGCCGGTCTTCCGCGACACCTCGGTGCGCGACTGCGCGGAGGACGGCGTGGTGCTCACCGACGAGTCGGTCGCGGAGTTCGAGCGGCTCGAGGTCAACGACGTCGAGGGCACCGGGATCATCGTGCGCGCCGGGGCGAACCCGATGCTGCGCCGGATCACCGTGCAGGACGTCCGCGGCGACGGCATCGCGGTGTTCGGCGGCGGGCACGGCCGCCTGGAGGACGTCGAGATCGGCGAGGTCGCGCGCACCGGCCTGCGCATCGGCGAGGACGCCGACCCGTCCGTGGAGCGCGCGGTGATCCGAGCAGCGACCGGCGTGGCCGTCGAGAAGGGCGGCACCGGGATGCTGCGGGAGTGCGAGGTCCGCGACTGCACCGGTGACGGCATCACCATCGCCGACCACGCGGACCTGACCGTGCTGCGCAGCAAGGTCGTCAAGAACGACGGGCACGGCGTACTGGTGAGCAACGGCGGCCGCGCCACCCTGGAGGACTGCGAGCTGGTCGACAACACCCGCGACGGCGTCCGGGTGGAGACCGCCGAGCCCGTCGCGGTCACCAACTGCACCGCCACCGGCAACGGCGGATCCGGGGTGCACACGCCGAACAGCTCCGGCGGCGACCGGCTGGAGATCGAGAACCTGGACAGCCGGGACAACGCCGGAACCAGCGACGCGGAAGCCGGACCGCTGGCCGAACTCGACGCACTGGTCGGCCTGGACGGGGTGAAGCAGCAGGTCACGACGCTGGTGAACCTAACCGAGATGGCCAAGCGGCGAGAGGCCGCCGGGCTGCCGGCGCTGCCGATGAGCCGCCACCTGATCTTCGCCGGACCGCCCGGCACCGGTAAGACCACCATCGCCCGTCTCTACGGCGAGATCCTCGCCTCGCTCGGTGCGCTGCGCAGCGGTCACCTGGTGGAGGTGGCCCGCGCCGACCTGGTCGCGCAGATCGTCGGCGGCACCGCGATCAAGACCACCGAGGCGTTCACCAAGGCCCTCGGCGGCGTGCTGTTCATCGACGAGGCCTACACGCTGAACGCGCAGGGCGGCGGCGGGCCCGACTTCGGCCGCGAAGCGGTGGACACGCTGGTCAAGCTGATGGAGGACCACCGCGACGACGTGGTGGTCATCGCCGCCGGGTACTCCGAGCAGATGGACGGGTTCCTGGCCTCCAACCCCGGCCTGGCCTCCCGCTTCAACCGCACCGTCGAGTTCGAGAACTACTCGGTGCCCGAGCTGGTCACCATCGTCGAGCGGATGTGCCAGGCGCACAGCTACGAACTCGGCGACGGCACCCACGAGGCGCTGGAGCGCTACTTCGGGCGGCTGCACCGCGGCGCCGACTTCGGCAACGGTCGTGCGGCCCGCAAGCTGTTCGAGGAGATGATCGACCGGCAGGCGGTCCGGCTGGCCGGATTGCCCGAGGTGGACCAGGACGAGCTGTCCCGGATGCTGCCCGCAGACGTCGGCGCCGACCCCGAAGCCGCCGAGCCGGACAAGCCGACGGCGCTGAGCCAGTTGCGCGAGATGATCGGCATCTCGTCGGTGAAGTCGGCGGTCGAAGACCTGGTCAACCTGCTGGCGGCCAACCAGCGTCGCGCCGAAGCGGGGCTGCCGACCCCGAAGATCAGCCACCACCTGGTGTTCGCCGGACCGCCCGGCACCGGCAAGACGACCGTGGCCCGGCTCTACGGCGAAGTGCTGGCCGACCTGGAGGTGCTGCCGACCGGCCAGCTCGTCGAGGTCAGCCGCGCTGACCTGGTCGGCAAGTACATCGGCCACACCGCGCAGCTCACCCGCGATGCGTTCGAGCGGGCGCGCGGCGGCGTGCTGTTCATCGACGAGGCGTACGCGCTGACTTCCGCTGGTGGCAACGACTTCGGCCGCGAAGCCATCGACACGCTGGTGAAGCTGATGGAGGACCACCGCGACGAGGTCGTGGTGATCGTGGCGGGCTACTCGGCGGAGATGCAGGACTTCCTGGCCACCAACCCGGGTCTGGGCTCGCGCTTCTCACGCCACGTCGAGTTCGCCGACTACACCGCGGCGGAGCTGACCGATATCTTCGACCGCAATGCCCGCACCAACGGCTACGAATGCGGCGAAGACGTCCTGGCGGCCCTGCACCGCCACTTCGAGGAAATGCCGCGCGACCGCAATTTCGGCAACGCCCGCTACGCCCGCCAACTCCTCGAAACCACCATGACCCGCCAAGCCGGCCGCCTCAGCGCCCTCGCTACCCCAACCCTGTCCGACCTCCGGGGCATCCTCCCCGAAGATCTCCCCGTCTGAGGGATCAACGTCACCCGGGGCTGTGTCAATTTCGCGAGAAATTGGCACCACCCCGGGTGACGCCGCACCTCGGGCTCCGTCCGGGAGCTCCCAACTTTAGGGAAATTTGGGAGCCGTCACGACGCACTCGGGTGTGTTTGGATTCCAACTTTAGGGAAATTTGGGAGTCTCTCGGCACGGGACACCAGCGGCAGCGGTGGCATCCCTGTTTTCGGGACATGTCCGGGGTGATCGCGGTCGCTTAGCTTCAGGAGGTGCGAAATGGCGCCCTTTTGTTGACCACTCTAGTTGCCGCGTCGGCACTTTCGGCTCCGGCGGCGTTCGCCGCGCCGGAGCTTCCGGCGATCCCGCAGACGCTCTCCTCCTACGGCGGATGCCGCACTGCGTCCACAGTGGATACCACTGAGAAGCCGTGGGCTCAGGCGCAGCTCCAACCGGAACGCGCCTGGCAGCACGGGAACGGCACCGGCGTCACCGTGGCCGTCGTCGGCAGCGGAGTCGATGCGACGTCCCCGGCCCTGGCTGGTCGCGTGGACGGAGCTGGGCCGGACTGCGTCGGTTACGGCACGTTCGTCGCGGGCATCATCGCCGCCGCGCCGCACGCGGGCGGGGGTTTCGCCGGAGTCGCACCGGGCGCGCGGATCCTGGCCGTCAAGGCCACCGACCAGCAGGGCAACGCCACCGCCGATGTCCTGGCCAACGGCATCCGCACAGCGCTGGCCGGTGGCGCGCGCGTCATCTCGGTAGCCGCGGCAGCCACCGAGCCCAGCGACGCGCTGGCCGCCGCGGTGCGCGACGCCGCAGCCGCTGGTGCGCTGGTCGTTGCCCCGGCGTCGACCGGCGACAACGACAAAGCCGTCCAGGCGTTCCCCGCCGCCTACCCCGAAGCCCTGTCGGTCGCCGCGACCGCACCGAACGGCGCCCCCGTCCGATCCGCCCAGCCCCAGATCAAAGTGGACCTGGCAGCTCCCGGGGCAGCCATGACCGGCATCGGCCCCGGAGGCAACGGCCTGTTCATCTCCAGCGGAGACGCCGTAGCCGCCGCCCAGGTCTCCGGCACCGCAGCCCTAGCCCTCTCCTACCGCCCGCACCTGACCACCGAAGACCTCGCCCGCCGCCTGCGCGACACCGCCTACCCACCACCGGGCGGCGCCCCGCACCCGCTCCTGGGCAGCGGAGTCGTAGACCCGGCAACAGCGGTCACCGCGGAACTTCCGACGGTGGAAGGAAAACCACCCGCCACCCCGGAAGCGGTCCACATGCCACCGCCGACCGACCCCACCCCGGACCGCACCGCAGCACTCCTGGCAACCGCAGCAGCGGTCGTGATCGGCACGGCCGCAGCGCTGGCGGTCGTCATCCCGCGCGGCCGTCGGCGCTCCTGGCGAGCGGCCGACGAGCGTTGCTGATCGGAACAGCCTCACACGCCCATGGCGTGGAAACCGCCGTCGGCCTGCACCATCGACCCGGTGGTCTTCGGCAGCCAGTCGGACAGCAGCGCGCAGATCGTGCGGCCCACCGGTTCCGGGTCGTTGGTGTCCCAGCCCAGCGGTGCGCGTTCCTGCCAGCTCTCCTCGAGGGTGTCCGGACCGCCGATGGAGCGGGCGGCCACCGTGCGCAGCGGTCCGGCCGCGACCAGGTTGACCCGGATCCCGTCGGGGCCGAGTTCTCGGGCCAGGTAGCGCGTGGTGGATTCCAGCGCCGCCTTCGCCACGCCCATCCAGTTGTAGCCCGGCCAGGCCACGCGGGCGTCGAAGTCCACGCCGACGATCGAGCTGCCCGGCCGCAGCAGCGGGCGGCACGCGACCGCCAGCGACTTCAGCGAGTACGCCGAAACCTCCACCGCGGTCGCCACGTCCTGCCACGGCGCGTCCAGGAAGTCCTCGCCCAGGCAGGATCCCGGCGCGAAGGCGATCGAGTGCAGCACCCCGTCGAGCCGGTCGACGTGCTCGCGCAGCTGCGGTTCGAGCCCGTCGAGCATGCCCTGGTCGGTGACATCGAGTTCGATCACCGGCGGCGGCTCGGGCAGCCGGTTCGCGATGCGGCGGACCAGGCTGAGCCGGCCGTATCCGGTCAGCACCACCTTCGCACCCTGCTGCTGGGCGACCTTCGCCGCGTGGAAGGCGATCGAGGACTCCGTGAGGACTCCGGTGATCAGAATCTGCTTGCCCGCGAGCAAACCAGGCACGCGCTGCTCCTCATCTACAGGTTCATCTCGGTTTTCGGGTGACCACCCGTCATCCCGGCTGATGCATCGGCCCAGCAGGGTGCCGGTGCCGTGGTGCAGAACCGCAGTTTCAATTGGAACTGCGGTCCACGGGGTGGGACGGAGCCCAGTTTTCCAGGGGAGCTGTTGGGGCACAGTTCCCTTGAAACTGCGGATCAGTGGCCCATGCCGGCGCCGCCATCGACTGGGATGAGGGCGCCGGTGATGTAGGCGGCTTCGTCCGATGCCAGCCAGCGGATGACGGAGGCGACCTCGGCCGGGTCGCCGGGGCGGCCCAGCGGGATCCCGTCCAGGATCTGCTGTTTGCGCACGTCGGGCAGGGCGTCGGTCATGTCGGTGGTGATCAGGCCCGGTGCCACCACGTTGGCCGTGATGCCGCGCGAACCGAGTTCGCGGGCCAGGGAACGCGCCATGCCGAGCAGCCCGGCCTTGCTGGCGGCGTAGTTGGCCTGGCCTGCCTCGCCGCGGAAGCCGACCACCGAGGACACGAACACCAGCCGTCCACGCCGCTGGCGCAACATGGTGCGCGCGCCGCGCTTGGCCACCCGGTAGGCGCCGGTCAGGTTGGTGTCGATGACCCTGGTGAACTGCGCTTCGTCCATCCGCAGCAGGAGCTGGTCGTCGGTGATGCCGGCGTTGGCCACCACCGTGGTGATCGGACCGAGCTCCGCCTCCGCCTGGTCGAACGCGGCGTCGACCTGCTCGGAATCCGTCACGTCGCAGCGCACGCCGAACAACCCGCTGGGGGCATCCGAACCGCGGTGCGTCACCGCGACCGACTTACCCGCCGCCTGGAACTCCCGCGCGATCGCCAGGCCGATTCCCCGGTTCCCACCGGTCACGAGCACTGCCACGGCTCAGCCTTCCCAAGCGCCGAGCACGATCACCGCGTTGTGCCCACCGAAGCCGAACGAGTTGCTCATCACCACTCGCACGTCGTGGTTCTGCGGTTCGTGCGGCACGAAGTTGATGTCGTCGGCCAGCGGCTGGTGGCAGTTGATCGTCGGCGGGACGATGCCGGTACGGATGGTCTGCACCGAGGTGATGGCCTCCACCGCGCCGGCCGCGCCGATCATGTGCCCGGTCATCGACTTGATCGAGCAGATCGGGATCTCGTTGACGCGCTCGCCGAGCACCTCGCGCAGCGAGGCGACTTCGGACGCGTCGTTGAGCTTCGTGCTGGTGCCGTGGGCGTTGACGTGGTCGACCTGCCCCGGCTCGATGCCCGCATCGGCGAGCGCGGCCCGCATCGCCCGCTTGGCGCCGAGGCCCTCGGGCTGCGGAGCCGTCCAGTGGTAGGCGTCGGACGAGCAGCCGTAGCCGAGCACCTCGGCCAGGATGGTGGCACCGCGCTGCTGGGCGTGCTCGGCTTCTTCCAGCACCAGCACACCGGCACCGGCGCTCATCACGAAGCCATCCCGGTCCTCGTCGAACGGGCGGGACGCTTCCTCGGGCGCGTCGACGCGGCGGGACAGCGCCCGTGCGTTGCCGCTGCCGGCGAGGTCGACCCGGGTGACGCAGTTGTCCGCGCCACCGACGATGGCGGCATCGGTCACGCCGAACTGGATCCAGCGCGCTGCTTCACCCAGCGCGTCCGTACCGGTCGCGCACGCGCTGCTGATCGCCCGGCTCGGGCCACGCGCGCCGAGCGCCAGGCTGATCTCGCCGGCGGCGCTGTCGATCGCACCCGTGATCGGGGCGAACGGGCTGATCGCCCGCGGCCCCTTCTGCCGGATCGTCACCGAGAAACCGTCGATCGAGTTGACCGCGCCGTAACCGCTGCCGATCAGCACGCCGACCTGGTCGGCGTTGTCCTCGCCGATCTCCAGCTTCGACATCTGGTGCGCCTGCATCGCCGCCGCCATGGCGTACTGGGCGTAGCTGTCCATTCGCCGGGCGATGTTGCGCGGCATGTAAACGGAGGGGTCGAAGTCCTTGATCTGCCCGGCGATCGAGGTGGGCAGGTCGGAGACGTCGAACGTGCTGATCTCGGCCACCCCGCTGCGGCCGGCCAGGAACGCCTCCCAGGTCGCGTCGAAGGTCAGCCCGACCGGGGTGACCGCACCGACTCCGGTGACCACCACGCGACGACGCAGTTGTCGGATCTTCTCGGAAACCATCGGTTGCTCCTCGTCAGTCTCGGGTCGCGCACTACTTGGCGGTGCCGAAGTCGCCTTCCGGCCGCAAGGCGGAGTCGTCGAGGGTGACCGGTACCTCGACCACGCTCGGCGTGCCGTCGTCGGCGCCCCGGACCGCCTCGGACAGCACCGCGGCCAGTTCGTCGCGCCGTTCGACGACCACGTGGTGCACGCCGGGGGTGTGCACCAGCGGTTCTTCGTCGCGGGTGAAGGAGAACCCGCTCAGCGGCGGGTCGTGCTGCTCGGCTTGCTGCTGCAACCAGCCGTAGCCGCCGTTGCGCAGCACCAGGTAGCAGACCCCGATCCGCTCCTGCACCAGCGTGCGCAGGTCGCTGGAGAACAGGTTGAACGCACCATCGCCGACCAGGGCGAGCACCGGGCGGTGCGGGGCGGCGACCTTCACCCCGGCGGCCGCGGCCGCACCGAAGCCGAGGCTGGTCTGCTCGGAGGGCACCACGGAGCCCCCGGCCCGGCCGCAGCTGTAGTTCGGGAAGAAGTACGACCACATGTCCTGCAACCCGTTCTCCTGCACCAGGATCCGGGGTTCCGGCACCGCCCGCTGCACGGCGGCGAGCACCTCGGGAATGCGCAGCCGCTCGTCCGAACCGGCGAGCCGGTCGAGCACCGCGCGGTGGTCGGTGAGCAGCTGCTCCCGCGTGCCGATGACCAGCTCGGTCCACTCCTCCCGGATCTCCGGGGTGCCGAGCTCGCCGGCCAGCCACTGCTCGACGGTCCCGGCGGCGTCCCCGACCAGGCACGGCCCGGAGAAGTCGGCGGCGAACTCCTCGCCCGCGATGTTGAGCTGCACCACCGGCACGGAGTCGCCGATCGACTCCGGCCAACCGAGGGTGGCCGTTTCCTCCAGCCTGCTGCCCAGGCTGATCAGGCAGTCCGCAGTGGACCACAGCTGCGCGGTCGCCGGCGCGGCGTACAGCCCGGACAGCCCGAGGAAGTGCGGGTGGTCCTCGTCCACGGCACCGCGTCCGGTCGCCGTGCAGAAGATCGCCGCGCCGATGCGCTCGGCCAGCCGCTCCACCGCGCGGTCGGAGTTGCGGTGCCGCATCCCGCCGCCGACGAGCAGGATCGGCCGCTTGGCCGCCCGAACCTGTTGCGGCAAAACCGGTTCGACCATCGCGCAGGCCGGTTCGGACACCACTGGTCCGCTACCGCGCACCGAGATTTCGGCGGTCAGCAGGTGATCCGGCACTTCCAGGTACACCGGGCCGGGCGCGCCCTGCGTCGCGACCAGCAGCGCGCGACGCAGCGCTGGGACCAGCCGGTCGGCGTGTTCGACCCGGTGCGCCCACTTGGTCAACGGGGTGAGCGCGGAAACCTGGTCGAGTTCCTGGAAAGCGCGAGCACCGAGATGTTGCGCGTCGGTGCCCGCGCCGATCAGGACCACCGGCGCGTGGGAGCACTTGGCTTCCAGCAGGCCGGTGGCAGCGTTGGTGGTCGCGGGCCCCTTGCCCACGACCGCGACGGCCGCCGCCCCCGTCTGCAGGGCGTGGCCGGTGGCCATGAACAGCGCGTTGCGCTGGTCGCGGCACAGCACCAGCCGCGGGGGCGCGTCCGCGCGTTCCAGTGCCGAGAGCAGCTTCAGGTCGTCACCGGGCAGCCCGAACAGCGTGCCGATCCCGTTGTGCCGCAGCACTTCCAGCACTGCCGCCCAGGCCCCGTCCGTGTGGTCAGACATGCTCGGCCGCCCCGATCAGCGAGCGACGGCGCGTCTCCGCCGAGATGGTGCCGAGGTAGTCGGCCACCGTCTTGGACAGCAGCAGCGGCTCGGCCACCCGCCGCGTGCCGAGCGCCGCGTAGTTCGCGACGATGCCCCGGCCGCCGAACGGCTTGTTGCCGTCATCGTGGTCCACCAGCGTGCTGTTGACCGTGACGTAGTGCCGCTTCTCCAGGAACGCCTGCACTTCCGGCAGGTCGCCGTACACCGTCGCGCCCATCGCGCGGTCGATGTAGAACGGCGAGTTCAGCACCGACAGCAGCTGTTCGGTGGAGGAGTAGCGCTCCACGTTGAAAATCGGCGCGAACATCTCCGGTGCCTGCCCCTTCGGCTCCGGCGGCAGGTCCAGCACCGTCGGACGCAGGTGCATGTCCATGATGCTGACCTCACCACCCGAGACGATGTGCTCGGAGTTGCGGCGCAGGTAGTCGAAGGAGTCGGCGAAGGCGTCCAGGTAGTACATCGACCCGTAGTCGCTGGTGGCGTCCCGGTTGTCGCCGTGGCGGAGTTTGGCCACGTAGTGGCACAGCGCGGGGACGAACACGTCGGCGATCGAGTCGTGCACGAAGATCCGGTCGGGGCCGAAGCAGTCCTGCCCGGAGTTGATCATGCGTACGTCGATCAGCGCGGGGATGGCGCTGCGCAGGTCCGCGTCCGGCCCGACGATGAACGGGTTGACGCCCTGGCCGAAGAAGACGAACAGCTGGTCGGAGCGCAGCTGCGCCCGGACCTTCTCCGCATTGTGGTAGGTGCCGGTGAACACGATCACTTCCGCGGCATCGACCGGGCCGGAGATGAACTCGCGCTGCGCCATCGCGCACTCGTGGATCGGCAGCTTGTGCACGTCCGCGAGCAGCGCGTGCAGCTTGCGGGTCAGCTCCGCGATCTTGCTGGAGGCGCGGAAGCTGACCTCGCCCGAGTACAGGCTGGGGATCAGCAGGTACAGCACGTAGGAGTACAGCGGGATGTTCGACGGCATGAACACCGCCGTGCTGTCCACCGCCCTGGGCTGGTACCGCAGCACTTCCTCCTGCGCGCCTTCCAGGGTCTGGATGCACAGGTCGATCTCGCCGTTGGCGGTCGCGTGGTGCTCGACCTCGGTGAGCAGCTCGTGCACCTGCGCGCGGTTGGTCTGCAGGAACTCCACGACGCTGCGCAGCGCCTGCAACCGCTCCGTGTAAGGGATCGGTAGCCGGCTGATGTACCCGCTGCTGCTGCGGGCGATGTCGCGCACCGCCTGGTCATCGATCTTCCCGTTGAGGTTGAGCGGCAGCTCCGGCACCACCACGACCCGGTTCGGCAGCTCGTAGTCGGCGAGCTCCGCGGCGAACAGGTTCCGCCAGTAGCGCGAGTCGCGATCCAGTTCGTCGGCCACCACGAACACCAGCTCGCTGCCCAGCCGCTCGTTGTCGAACGGGACCACGCGGACCTGGCACCCGCAGCGCTCGGCCTTCTCGACCAGCGCATCGGGGTAGATCGTGTGGCCCAGCCGGTGCACCGCCTGCTTGCGGCCCACCACCGTGAGGTTGCCCTGCTCGTCGAGCCAGCCGAGGTCGTTGGTGCGGTAGTCGCGGTCCAGCACCGGCACCAGCTCACCGTCCGGTCCGAGGATGGCGTTCATGTAGTCCGGGGCGCGGACGACGACCTCACCGAGTTCCCCGGACGGCACCGGGTTGCCCTGCGAATCGACGATCTCGATGCCTACGCCGTCCAGCGCCTGGCCGACGCCGTGCGGGTCCGAACCCACCGCGAGCGCGATGTTGCCCGCTTCGCTGCTGCCGTAACCGTCGAGCAGCGGCTTTCCCATCACGGTGCGGAACCGCCCGGCCAGCGACGCCGACAGCGGTGCGCCACCGACGCACCACATCCGCACGCTGGCCAGCGCACCGTGGTACCGGTTGCGCTTGTGGTAGATGGCCAGCATCGCGTCGTAGCTGGACGGGGTCGCGTCGACCACCGTCACGCCGTGCTCGGTGATCCGGTCGAGCGCGCTGTCCAGCCGCACCGACGAGCTCACCACCAGAGCGAACTCCGTCCACCACCAGAGCAGGATGATGGACAGCCCGTACTGGTGCGAGAACGGGAGCAACGGCATCAGCACGTCGTCGGCGACGTACTGCATGCGGCGCTGCGTGCGCTCGATGTTGTCCCGCACTGCGCCACCGGACCGGACGATGCCCTTGGGCTTTCCGGTGGTGCCCGAGGACCACAGGATGAGCCCGTCGGCCCGGCGGTACCAGGCGTCGAACGACAACGCGTCGTGCACGTCGGCGAACGCGTCGACCGGCTGGGTCACCCGCATCTCGCTGAGCACGTTCTGCAGCGAGATCGACTCGACTTCAGAGGTGTCGGGCAGGACGTCCTTGTCGCACAGCAGCCACCGCGCCTTGGCGTGGGCGGCGACCCGGCTGTGCTCCTTCTCGGACTGGCGGCAGTCGATCAGCACGATCGAGGCGTCCACCGCGATGAGCGCCAACAGCGCCACCACGAACTCGGCGGAGTTGGCCGCCGAAAGCATCACGCGGTCGCCGGGCTGGATTCCCTTGCCGCGCAGGCGGTTTGCCAGCAGCGCGGCGTCCCAGGCGACCTGATCGCGGGTGACCACACCATCGTTGGTGATGAGCCCGCCGTTTCGGTAATCCCCCATGAAGCTTCGCCTTCCTAGTCGGAGGAACGAGAACCGTTGGTTATCGGGTCGGCAGGCGGTCAGTTCGCGGCTGCCAGCTTCTCCTGCGCGGACGCGCGCGTGCGCGCGAGGTCCGCTTTCTCGACCGAGCTCTGGATCAGGTGTTCCTGGAACTTCTCGTCGATGCCGATCACCCGCATGTGCTTGCGCAGGATGTCCAGGCTCATCTGGCGCAGCCCCGGGCCCGGAATCCCCGTGGCCTCCTGGTCGACGCGCAGCGCCAGCGGGAGGGCCTGCTCCAGCACCTCGCAGATGTCGTCGTGGTGTCCTTCCTGGACACCGGTGCGCAGCGCGTGCATGCCGAATCCGACGTGCCGGGATTCGTCGCGGCACATCGCGGTGAACGCGGTCTTGACCCCGTCGAGCTGGTCGAGGTCGCGCAGCGCCTGCACCAGGACGCGCTGCCCGACCAGCGCCAGCACGCCCTCGGTGATCAGGTGGAACAGGGTGACCGCGCGCAGCCACTGGCCGTAGTCCAGCGGCCGCTGCTGCAGGTCACCGACGATGCCGGCCTCCAGCAGGCTCAGCTCCCGGTGCGCCGGTGCGGCGATGTTCCAGCTGTCGACGAGCATCCGCTTCGGGTCGGGGTCCATGCCGAGGACCTCCTCGCCGAGCCGGAAGGTCAGGTGGCTGTGTCGGGCCTCGTCGGCGATCTGAGTGCCGAGGAAGAGCGAGTACTGCTCGTCCGGCGAGCCCGTGAGGATCGGGCCGAGCATGTCCAGCCCGGTGTACTCACCGATGATGAACGTCGCGATCGACTCAGAGACGATCTTGCGGTACACCGGCCGCAGTTCGTTGTCGAAGTCGTGCCGGTCCTGCTCAAGTGGAATGTCCACTGCGGACCACTGCTGACGCTCCCACCTCTCGTACAGCTCCTTCGGCTTCAGCCCCTGCTCGGCCACCAGGTGCGCGTGCTGCATCACCTCGTTCAGCGGAAGCTGCGGCATCGCGCCCAGCGACACCTCGTCCATCAGCAACGGAGTCCAACGGCTCATCTCGTTCCTTCGCACCACATCGGTCGGGCCCCGCAACCGTCGTGACACGAGCACGGCGCGCAGAAACCACGAGAATTCGATCGAGGAGACCTGCGCATAGCGATGACCCACATGCGCGCAGGGAAGCTGAGACTGAAGCAGCTCCCGATAACGGAGAGTGACCAAGGAGCGATCACAGTGAAGCAGGAACCGCCGTTCGGGTCAAGCTGGTTGACACAATGTCGGCATCTGACCTGCCTTCAGTCCACCAGTTTGGCTAAAACTAGCCAAACAGTAACCCGAATGGACTAACGGAGGTAGGCTCGTCAGCCGAAAATACCCTTTTCGCTTGACAGCCCTCTGCTGCGTACATAGCGTCCGCGCCGACCAGCGGGCCGCACCGACGCGGGGGACGAATAGTGGGAAAACTGAGAATTCGAGCCCGCTGAAATTAGTTGGAACCGCCGGGAACCGACGATCGCCGAGCTGCGTCAGAGGGTGGGACTGAAGCAACGCAAGGCAATTTCACACGCAACCAACCAGGATCGGCCAATGCGCCGCAATTGAACGCTGAACAACTTGCAGCTGATAGTTGAATGCTGGACAACTTCGGCTGTTAGTTGAACGCTGAACAACTGCAGCTGACAGTTGTCGGAGCTGGCTCGTGCCTGCTCTGGATATCCGGTCCACGCGGATGACCACGCTGGTGGATCGGTTTGTTCTGCACGGAGAAAAACTACCGAAGAGACAGGTGGCAATGCAGGGAAGACTCATCCGTCTCGAGTGGGCGACCGAGGACGACTACGAGCTCATCTCGGGCTGGCTGAAGCCGCTGTCCGCGGCCGCCGCGTTGACCGGGGACAGCCAGGAGTTCCTCACCCCTGCCAAGGTCAAGGAGGCCAACGAGGACGGCCACTTGCGCTTCTTCATGGCCGTGACCGGCGAGGGTGACCGGGTGGGCGCGGTCAACTACCGGGCGGTGAACAGCTCCGGCTCCTACAGCATCGGCGGCGTGGTCGGTGATGCGCACAAGTGGAGCCACGGTTACGGGGCGGAAGCCTTCGGGCTCGTCGTCGAGCACCTCTTCAACAGCCTCAACGCGCATCGCGTCGAGTTCACCACCGCGGTGTACAACAAAGAAACGATGCGCATCCTGACCAAGGGCGGATTCGTCCTGGAAGGCGTGCTGCGCGACTACCACTTCATCGACGGCATGTACTACGACCGGACGGTGTGGTCGATCCTCCGCGAGGAGTTCGAGGCGCACGCGGCGGCGACCCGCGACATCTATCCGGTGGGCGACGCGATTCCAGCCGAGGACAAAAAAGCCGCGCAGGAAATGTTCCGCAAATACCTGGCGAACGATCCGCAGACGTCATTAAGCGATTTCGAACTGCGGAACAGCCGGGTGCGCCCGTACTGATCTTCAGTTCAGGTAGAAAGTGACCACGCATGCGTGAAGACTTGGAGCTGTATTCCCTCGCGGATCAGTTCTTCTACGAAGCACCTTCGCGGTGGCGGGCGGCGGAGAGCACGTTCGACCTCACCGACGGGGATTGTCCAGACGGATGGCTCCGCAGCGGCAACAGCGACTGGCGCATGCTGCGGCCTGCCAGGCACGAGATGCCGGATCAGGGCTGGAAGATCCACATCTCCGCGACCCCGGAGAACGCCGAACGCGTGCTGTCCGCGGTCGCGCAGCACTGCTTCCGCGAAGGAATCGCGTTCAAGTTCCTGCGCACCGCTCGACTCGTGCGGGCCTACAGCCTGAAGTACGCGCCGCGCTCGGCGAGCGGGAAGCTGATCACCCTGTACCCGGTCGACGACGCGGAGCTGCAGGCCACGATCGACGCGCTCGCCGAGGCGCTGGCGGGCGAACGCGGCCCGTACATCCTCAGCGACCTGCGGATCGGCACCGGCCCGGCGTTCGTGCGCTACGGCGGATTCGCGCCCAAGTACTGCTTCACCGAGAACGGCGAGCAGGTGCTGGCCATCGAGCGACCGGACGGAACCCTGGTGCCGGACGACCGGCGGCCGTTCTTCACGACGCCGGACTGGGTGTCCACACCGGACTTCCTGGATCCGCACCTGGCCGCGCGCAACACGCAATCCGCCGCGCTGGACTACCAGATCACCGAAGCCCTGCACTTCTCCAACGGCGGCGGGGTCTACCTCGGCAAGCGCAACAGCGACGGCACCGAGGTCGTGCTCAAGGAGGCACGACCGCTGGCCGGCCTGGACGCGATGGACCGGGACGCGATCGCCCGCCTGGAGCACGAAGTCAGCGCCCTGCGCAAGCTCGACGACGTCGCCGGTGTGCCGCGCGTGCACGAAGTCGTCGACGTGTGGGAGCACCGGTTCGCCGTGCTGGACCGGATTCCGGGCAAGACGCTGCAGCAGTGGGCTGCGCTGCAACACCCGCTGGTCGGCCTGCAGGAAACGCCGGAAGCCAAGCGCGCCTACACCGAACGCGCCCTGGCCGTCCTGCGGAAGGTGACGGATCTGGTGGAGCAGATCCACCAGCGCGGTCTGGTGTTCGGCGACCTGCATCCGGCGAACATCCTGATCGACGAGGACGACCAGGTCGGACTGGTCGACTTCGAAGCCGTCTCCGAGATCGGTGCCGCGCAGCAGCAACACATGGGCTACGCCGGCTTCACCGACTCCGACGCCCGCGGCGCGGAGATCGACCAGCAGGCGCTGGGCGTGCTCGCGCTGTGGCTGTTCATGCCCTTGACCAGCCTCAACGCGCTCGCTCCGGACAAGGCCGAAGAGCTGCTGGCCGCCGCTGAGGAGCACTTCGAGCTGCCGCCGGACGTGCGACAGCTGATCCTCGGCCGAATCCGCCCCCGTCGCCCCGAGGCGGAGGTCGCTACCGCACCGGACGTGCGGTTCACCGACGCACCGGGCCGCACGAAGGCGTGCGCTTCCCTGGCCGCGGCGATCCACGCCAGCGCGACCCCGGAGCGCGACGACCGGCTCTTCCCCGCTGCCGTGCAGGGATTCCACCACGGTGGCACCGATTTCGCGTTCGGCGCGGCGGGAGTTCTGTGGGCGCTGCGGTCGACCGGCCACCCCGTCGCCCCGGAACACGAGATCTGGCTGACCGAACACGCGCAGCAATCCGCCCAGCGACCGGGCTTCTTCGACGGCGCGCACGGCACTGCGCACGTGCTCGACCTCCTCGGACACACCGACCTGGCCGCGGACCTCATCGAACGCGCAGCACCGGACGTGGCCCGAACGCACGACGTCACGCTGTTCAGCGGCTTGGCGGGCATCGGGTTGAACCACCTGCACCTGCACCACCGGGACGCTGAGCACCTGAAACGCGCACTGGAGCTCGCCGACCGGGTCGCCGGGGCCGTCAACAGCGGCCGACCGCACGGCATCGACAGCGCCCGCATCGGGCACCGGCAGGCGGGATCGCACGGCGGTTTGCTCCGCGGTTGGAGCGGTCCGGCGCTGTTCTTCCTGCGGTGCTACGAGATGACGGGGCAGCGCGAACATCTCGACCTCGCGGTTCGTGCGCTGCACCGCGATCTCGACCTCTGCGTGCGGCGACCGGACGGAACCATCCAGGTCGACGGCGGTTTCCGCACCCTGCCCTACCTCGACGTGGGGTCAGCCGGCATCGCGCTGGTCGCCGACCAGGTACTGCGACATGTGCCCGACGAGCGGCTCGCGGAGAGCGCGGCTGGGCTCAGCGACGCCTGCCGAAGCACCTTCGTCATGCAGGCCGGGATCTTCAACGGACGGGCCGGGTTGCTGGCGACGCTGGCTCAGCTGTCCCGCGACGACGGGGCGATCCCGGATTCGGCGCTCGCACACCTATCGGTGTTGCACTGGCACGCGCTCAGCTATCGCGATCACCTGGCGTTCCCGGGCGATGGCAATTTCCGACTCACCATGGACTACGCAACCGGCAACGCCGGAGTGCTCACCGCACTCGCCGCTTTGGACGATTCGAGTGTCGAATTGATGCCTTTCCTGGCGCCCCGAACCGACGCCTCAGCGCGACTTCAGAGCGCCGAAAGATTTAAATCGTAAATACGCCAAAACAGTATTTCACGGCCCGGAGTTCTGCTATTCTTCGGATGTGCCACGGAAAAGCACGATTCACCGCGGCGCATCCGTTGGTATCAAATCATCAGAGGAGGCAACCATGTCGATTCTCGACCTGCAGGCGCTGGAGACCACCGCCGCCGAGGCCCTGGTTCCGGGCAGCACCGTCAGCTCCGGCTGCTGACCTAACCAGTAGAAATAAATAGATGAACTAATGGTAAATGTTCGGAGGTGATTTTCAAATGTCGATTCTCGACCTGCAGGCGCTGGAGACCACCGCCGCCGAGGCCCTGGTTCCGGGCAGCACCGTCAGCACCAACTGCTGACCTAACCAGCAGAAATAAATAGATGATGTTTGGAGGTGATTTTCAAATGTCGATTCTCGACCTGCAGGCGCTGGAGACCACCGCCGCCGAGGCCCTGGTTCCGGGCAGCACCGTCAGCTCCGGCTGCTGACCTAACCAGTAGAAATAAATAGATGAACTAATGGTAAATGTTCGGAGGTGATTTTCAAATGTCGATTCTCGACCTGCAGGCACTGGAGGTCACCGCCGCTGAGGCCCTGGTTCCTGCCAGCGCCTTCAGCATGAACTGCTGACCACCTTGCGTTCCGTCGGCTCGGCCGCTCGGCCGGGCCGGCGGAATCGCATTCGATAACCGCCCTGCGGAAACGGCCTGCGATACTGTCCCGAGTTGCTCTTTTCCATCTGCTCCGCCGAGAGAACGGGACCGAGATGACCAAAAGCGCCGAACGGCAGCGTTTTGGGCAAACAGAAAGAGTGCTGTATTCGACCGCTTTCGCCAGCGGTCCCATGGAGGTGCTCGAATTCCTCCTGCCGCTCTACAGCGGCGCAGTGCTCGGCGCGTCGCCGGCCGAAGTCGGCGCTCTCGTCGCTGTTTGCGCGATCGCCGCGCTGCTGACGCGACCGCTCTGCGGTTCTCTCGCCGACCGCACCAACAAGGTCGCGGTAGCCGCCGTCGGCGCGTTCCTGCACGCCGGTTCCCTCCTCGGCTTCGCCCTGTCCGGCGGACTGGCCCCGGCGTTCGTGATGGCGGCCCTCAGCGGAATCGGTGGCGCGTTCTTCTGGGTGGGCGTGCGCAGCTGGATCGGCGCCCGCTCCGACTCCGACGACGCACGCGGTTTCGGGCGGCTGCTCTCCTTCGAAGGCACCGGCGCGCTGATCGCCTACGTGCTCTGCTTCATCACTCTCGAAGACCTGGGTTATCCCGCCGTTTTCGCGCTCGGCGCCGTCTCCGGGCTGATCGCGGCGGTGCTGCTCGGGCTCGCCGTCCGGGGTGCCGGGGACCCCGCACCGATCGACGAATCGCTTCCGGAAGACCGGACCACCGCCAAGCAGCTGCTCCCCTTCCTCGGGATTTGCGGTGTGACCGCCGCGTTGGAAGCCGGCATGGGCCTGCTGCTGATCATGCATCTGCAACTCGAGCACCACTACGGCCCGTACCAGATCGCCTCGGTGCTGGCTCCGGGCTTCATCGCCTTCATCGTCGTGCCGAACGTCGCGCACCACGTGCTGGCCAGGCTCGGCAAGCGCACTGCGGTCATGCTGTCGCTGCTGACGAGCGCGCTGGTCACGGGTGTGCTCGCGACGGCCCCCGAGCCCTGGGTGATCGGCCTCGTGTGGATCCTGTCCGCGAGCGCGCTGGGAATCGCGCTGCCCGCGGAGCAAGCTGCGGTTGCCGAGCGCGCGGGCGCCCAGGTCGGGCGCCGGATCAGCTACTACGAAAGCGCGCAGTTGGCCGGCGTGGCCGTCGGCACGGGAGTTGTCGGTGTCCTCTACGAGAACGCCGGAATCGCGATCACGGGCGCGGTGGCCGCGGGGGCACTGGTCCTCAGCGCCGCTGCCGTCCCGCTCGCCTGGCGCTCGCTGACCCCAGCGGGAGCGGTCTCCGCGGAGGCGGTCCCAGCGGACCGCGCCGAGGGCCGAACCGTCGACCGGGAGCACTCGCGCAAACGGCGACACGACTGGTACTGGCACAGCGGCATCTTCGTGGTCGGTCACGTCGTCCTCTGGCTGCTCGGTTCGTCCTCGCTGGCCGCGGAATTCGGTGCTCCGCTGGACGGGCCGGACTGGTTGACCACCGCTGGGCGCATCTGGGTCGTGGTGTACCTGATCGACACCATCGGCGCGCTCTTCTACACGCTCTTCCCCCGCACCGACAAGACTTCCCACACCAGCCCCGGCAACAGCGGTTGAGCCCATGGGACGACACCGGGCAGCAGCGAACCAGCGCACGGTCCGGATCCCGAAGGACCGGACCGAAACCCGCGCCAAGCAGCGGGGCCCTTACAACGGCCTGCTCGCGGGTTCGTCGATCAACGTCGTCGGCGATGTGATCGGTACGGCCGCGCTGCCGCTGTTCGTCCTGGAAACCACCCACGACCTGGCGCTGACCGGCTGGATCGCGGCGGTGAGCGTCGGCGGGTCGGTGGTCACCGGCCTGCTGCAGGGACCGCTGGTCGACAAGCTCGGATTCCGCAGCAGCCTGCTCGGTTCCAGCTTCTTCGCCGCCGCGTCCACGATCGCCTTCTACGTCCTGCACCTCGCCGGCCTGCTCTCCCCCGCGCTGCTGCTGGTGCTCTCGCTCATCCGCAGCATTGCCGACGAGCCGGGCCGGGTGGCGATCTTCGGGTTGATCCCGCAACTGGCAAAGCCGGCCGGGGTGCCGCTGGAACGGGCCAACGCGACACTGCGCACGGTCACCGCATCGTCGAACCTGGTCGGCCCGCTCGCCGCAGGTGGGATCGCAGCGTTCGCCGGCAGCGAGTGGACGATCCTGCTCAACGCGGTCACCGGCCTGCTCGGCACCGTGGTGCTCTTCTTCGCCCTTCGCGCATCGAAGGCGGAAGTGTCCGCGGAGGAACATGATCCCGCCGACGACGGGTTGAGCTACTACCGCCGGTTCCGCCGCGGACTGCGCTACCTGTTCCACGACAAGCTGCTGCGGACGCTGATCGTCGCGACGATGATCTTCGCCGCGTTCGACACCAGCTTCGCCTCGATCGGTCTGACCGCCTACGCGACGGAGGTGCTCCACGAACCGGCCCTGTACGGCGCGCTGATCAGCGCGTTCGGCGTCGGCTCGCTGATCGGCACGATCGGCTACGGGATCATCGGGCACCGCATGCCCAGGCGCCCGACGTACCTCAGCGTCTACCTCCTGTTCGCCGTGCTGGTGATGCTGATGTCGGTGGAGCTCGGCGTGGCCGGGACGTTCGTGCTGATGGCGGTGGCCGGCGTGATGACCAGCCCGCTGGACCTGCTGTACATGGCTGTTCTGCAGGAGCGCGTGCCGAAGAAGGTGTTCGGCCGGGTCATCAGCATCGCCAACACGATCATGTCGGCTCCTGCCCCGCTGGCGGTGTCCGCGGCGACCGGTCTGATCAGCAGCTTCGGCGTGCAGCTGACGCTGCTGGTGCTGGGCTGCTGCTACCTCGTGGTCGCGGTGGGCCTGATCTTCGTCCGCCACCTGCACAACATGGACTCCCGGCGCGGGACCGAGAAGGCCGAGCAGGCCGACGTGACGCGGCCGCTGCCGAAGATCACCGACATCGCACCGCCGACCCAACCCGTTCCGCCCAGGCTCGACCCGCTGTCCATGACGCAACCCATTCCCAGAATTACCACCGCCGCACCGGGTCAGCGGTTGTGGATGTTGTCCGCGGACGCCGGGTTGACCCAGCCGATCCCACGAATCGATCCGGCGCATCTGCCGCCAGTTCGGCGGACGCGATGACCGGATTTTTACCAGTTGCCAGATATCGCCGGGCAACCGGATTTTCGACCAGACCGCCCTTGGGTCGGGTACCTCGACTGAGATCTTCGCCGACACCGGTCGACACCGGGTGGCGAAATTTCTCAAAGTTACCTGTTCGGGGCGTCAGCACCGCTATGATCGCGCACGCGATCTGTTTCACCCTGGAGGATTCATGTCAACGTTGAAGGCAATTGCAGCCGGCGTGGTGATGGTGGTCGCCGGCCTCTTGCTGAGGTTCTACGGCGGCGAAACCGAGGTCGGCCCATTCAAATTGGGGACGGTCGGCAACGTGGTCGCGATCATCGGTGGCGTCGAGATCCTCATCGCGCTCAGCTACGTCTTCTTCCCGGACAAGAAGAAAAAGAAGCTGGACTGAATCCGCGCGACAACCGGATCGCGTTGATTCGGCCGAATCGGCACATCGGCGGACGATCAACTCGTTTACTTCGTCCGATGGGACTGCGCCGAATATCGGGAAAGTCGGTGGCCGCCACCGCGGCCGCCGACTTCGACAAGGCGCATCGCACCCTGCGAAAGCCGGTATCGAATATCGCCAATCGCTTGCCGCTGATTTTCCCATTCTGATAGGTTGATTACATGAGTCTGGGGCTGGAACTCGTGGGGTCGAATGCCACTTGGGTATTCGAGAGCGACCGCATCGAGATCAATTACTCGAGTGGTCTCGGACACCCTCGGCTGCTTCGGAAGCTCAAGCACCGGAACATCCCCTACCAGGCGATTTCGCGAGCCACCGCGGCCGGTGGTGACGGTAATCCGCAGTTGGCGCTGCACTTGCGCCCGGGTGCCGATCCGCTGACCGAAGTGGCCGCCGGACAGCTCGACGACGATGCCGAACCGCATCAGATCGAATTGGATCAGGACCAGCAGGAACTGGCCAGTTATTACGCGGACTACGTCAACAACCACTGCACGTTGAACGACGACGCGGCCGCTCCCACACCACGATTCCTAGTCGAAGTCGACCAGGCACCGCGTCGGCTCAAGGGGTACGACGGCGAGGCCGTTTTCGACGGTTCCGCGGTCGAGTTCCACTGGCACACCGATGCTTCCGCGGTGAAGCACCGGTCGCCGAAGCGGCGGTTCCCGCTGACCGAGATCGCGGGCGTCGAGTGGGTCAAGCCAGGCCTGACCTCCGGTCATTTCGCGCTGATCACGCACGGCGAGTCGACGAACGTCTCGCCCGATGACAACGACCACGCCCTGCTGTTCGGCTTGGGCTTCGGTGCCACGGCGACCTCGTTGCCGTTCGCCGCGGCCGTGCTGGCCGCGACCCAGCAGGTCAACCCGTCGGTCGGACCAGCAGCAGTCGGGCCAGCGATCTCCGCGGAGCGCATGGCGCTCCCGGCCGCCCCGCAGAAACCCGAGGTGTCCCGAGCGGAAATCCTCGCGACGATCCGCGAATTGGGGGAGCTCTACAAGGCGGACATCCTGAGCCAGCAGGAATTCGAGCAGAAGAAGCGAGAGCTGCTCGACCAGCTCTGATCGTGGTCCGCCTGGCCGCAGAGAAAGGTGAATTCCGGTGCGCCGTGATGCGCTCTACTTTCCAGGACTCGTGCCGACGAAGTTCTCGACGATCGAGGACTTCCTCCGCACCAACGAACACGCCCGCCGCCGGATCGCCGAAGCGGATGAGTTCCTCGGTTACTCCCTCGTGGACGCCTACGCCGAAGCAGAGGTCTACGACTGGGAGGTGTACGAATCCGGGTTCATGGTGCTGACGCTGGCGCTCGCGGACTGGGCGCTCGAGCACGCGAACCTCAATCCGGTGCTGTGCGGTGGGCAGAGCTTCGGTGCCATCATCGCCGCCGTCTTCTCCGGCGCGCTGTCCTATCAGGACGGTCTCGCGCTGGTGCGCAACAGCGTCGTGGTCGAGGTCGACTACTTCGACAATCAACCGGAACCGCTGGGCTGCCTGTTCTTCTACCGGATGACCTCGCAGCAGGTGGACGACCTGGTGGCCGAGTTCCACGCCGCCGGCCACAACGTCGAGGTGTCCATCTACCTGGACAACTCGGTGCACGCCGTGTCCGGCACGATGGCGGACCTGGAGCTGCTGGAGGCGCGGGTCCGTGAATCCGGCGGCTTCCCCTTCTACACGATGAACCGGTCGGAGCACTGCCCCAGCGTGCGTCCGCTGCGAGATCGACTGGAAACCGAGGTGTACGAACAGGTTTCCTGGCAGCGTCCGAAGTGGCCGATGCTGTCCGACGTCAGCGGGAAGCTGCTGTCCGATCCGGAAGAGATCAAGCAGGACCTGTTGGACGGCTGGGTGACGCCGGTGCACTGGAGCACCGTGGTCGGCGGGATGCGCGATGCCGGAGCCGAGCACGCGCACATCATCGGCCCGCGGAACATGTTCGCCCGGATCACCAACAACGCCCTGCCGACCGACGTGATCACCCCGAAGAAGGTCGTGGACTGGGACCGTGCGCACGGCCCCGCCTAACGCCCGTTTCACGAGCAGCTTGCTCTTCCTGGTGAGCACATACGCAACTCGCACCGGTGCTGAGGTTCCGCTACCCGCACCGGCGCCCAAACCGACCACTGGATTCACATGAGTCTTTCAACGATGACCAAGCGTTCGCTGCCGCCAGGCCCCTCGGCACCGAAGGTGGTGCAGACCTGGCGCTATTGGGCCGATCCCTCGAACTACATCCGGCAGTGCCAAGCGGAGTACGGGGACAAGTTCACCCTTCGCGTGTGGCCGTTCGGCACCATCGTCTTCCTCGCGCACCGCGACGACGTGAAGGCATTGGTGCGCGCCGATCCGGCGGTGTTCCAGGCCGGGAGGTCGAACAGCTTCGGCGCGACCGTCCTGGGGGAAAAGTCGATCTTCGTCATTGACGACGAGGAGCACGCCCGAAGCCGCGCGCTGATGATGCCCGCGTTCCACGGGAAGTCGGTGCGCGCCCAGGTCGAGGTGATGCGCGAGATCACGCTCGAGAACCTGGCCGGATGGCCGGTGGGCGAGGAATTCCGGACGCTGCCGCAAATGCAGGCCATCTCGCTGGAAATCATCTCCCGCAACGTGATGGGGATCGACGATCCCCATCTCAAGGAACGCGTGCAACTGGCGGTCCGGGAACTGATCTACACCGGGTCGTGGTTCGACACCGTCCCCGGGCAGGAACGGGTCCCCGGCCTGCACCCAGCGATCCGGCGCCGCAAGCGGCTGCGTTCCCGCGCCGATGCCCTGCTGCACCAGCAGATCGAGAGGCACCGCCGTGACCCGGAGCTGGAGCAACGCACCGACGTGCTGTCAATGCTGCTCCGGGTGTCCGATGAGGACGGCGGGTGGATGTCGGAGGAGGAGCTCTGCGACCAGCTGATCACTCTGCTGATGGCCGGGCACGAAACCACCGCGACCGGCCTGGCATGGTGCCTGGAGCGCTTGGTCCGCAACCCGGAGGTGTTGGCCAAGGCTCAGGTGGCCGCCGATGAGGACGACGACACCTACCTGGACGCGGTGATCAAGGAGGCGCTGCGCAGCCGTCCCGTGGCCCCGGAAGTCGGCCGGATGCTGTCGCGCGACGCCGAGTTCGCGGGATACCGGCTCCCCGCTGACACCCACCTGTGGCCGAGCATCGAGCTGCTCCACGAGTCGGCGGAGTCCTACCCCGAGCCCGACAGCTTCCGCCCCGAGCGGTTCCTGGACAGGGGCTCGACGGCGGACTGGTTTCCGTTCGGCATCGGCAACCGACGCTGCATCGGCGCGACCTTCGCGCTGGTCGAATCCCGCGTGGTGCTCAAAGAACTGCTGCGCCGCTTCGAGTTCGAGACGACCGATGCGCCTCCGGAAAAGGCGCAGCGGCGACACGTGACGCTGGTTCCCGACCGCGAAGCGACCGTGACCATCCGGCGACTGCGCACCGCGGCATGAGTGCACCCGGTGAGCACGCGGTTTGCGTCGTCGGTGCCGGTCCGCGCGGCACCTCGGTGCTGGAGCGGTTGTGCGCCTGGGCGGCGCACCGCCCGGACGACCGGCAGCTGGCGATCCACGTGGTCGACCCGTTCCCGCCCGGCCCTGGGCGGATCTGGCGGCGGGCCCAATCGGACTTGCTGTGGATGAACTCCACCGTCGCCGACGTGCGGATGTTCGTCGCACCGGGGACCGCGGTGCACGGTCCGGCCGGGGCGGTGCCGTCGTTCGCGGAGTGGCTGACGACGGTGGCCCAGCACGAGCTGACCGGGGAGCTGGCCGAACTGGTGAATCGGATGACCGGCCGGTCGTTCGCACCCCGCCCGCTGGTGGGCGAGTACTACTCGTGGGTCTTCGACCAGATCGTGGCCACCACGCCGGATTCGGTGCGGATCGCAGTGCACCGCACGCGGGCCACCGACATCACCGACGGGCCGGACGGGCGGCAGCTGGTGGCGTTGGGCGATGGCTCCTGCCTGGCGGTGGACCAGGTGATCCTCGCGCAGGGGAACTTCGAATCGCAGGCCACCGCCGAGGAGCTGAGCTTGGCGGAATTCGCCGACCAGCACCGGCTGCAGTACTTCCCGTCCGGCTACTACGACGAGGAACGGCTGCGCGCGGTCCCGGAACGCGAACCGGTGATCATGCGCGGTTTCGGGCTCACCTTCATCGACTGCATGGCGCTGCTGTGCGAAGGCCGGGGTGGACGCTTCGCCCCGGACCCCGACCACGGGCTGCGCTACCACCCCAGCGGCCGGGAACCGGTCATCTTCGTCGGTTCCCGACGCGGACTGCCGTACCACGCCAAGTTCAGCTACGACCTGCCCGCCGATCCGCCGCCGCTGCCCAGGTTCTGCACCGCGGCTGCGGCACGCGCGATCGGCGCCCCGCTGGAGTTCCGGCGGGATCTGTGGCCGCTGGTGTCGAAGGAGATCGCGGCCGCGTACTACTACGAGTTCTTCCGCAGCAACCCGGACCGGACCCGGTGCGGCTGGTCGGAGTTCTCCGCCGCGCTGGCCGAGCTCGACTGGGGCAGCCCGGGCTGGGACGAGCTGGTCGCCGCGAGCGTGCCCGCCGGATCCGACCGGTTCACCTGGGAACTGCTCGACCGGCATTTCGACGGGACGTGCGGCGATTCCGAGACCCTGCAGGAAGCGGTCTGCCAGTACATCGCCGACGACCTCCAGCACCGCGGCGACCCGGCCTTCAGCCCCGAACTCGCCGCGATGCGGGGCCTGCTCTCCGCGGTCGAGGTGCTGTTCGAACTGGTGGAGGCGGATGCCATCGAGGCGCGGTCCCTGGTGCGGGAACTGGAGGCCGAGTTCCTCCCGCTGATGAGCTTCGTGACCAGCGGGCCACCACCGCGCCGGCTGGCCGAGCTGCTCGCCCTCTCGCGCGCCGGGGTGGTCCGGTTCCTCGGTCCCCGGACCGAGGTGGTCGCCGACCCGGGGCGTGGGATCTTCCGCGCTGGCAGCCCGGTGGCCGCGGACGAGGTGGAAGCCCGCTGCCTGATCGAGTCGAGGCTGCGCGAGCCGACCCTGCCCGAAGCCGACGACGACCTGCTGCGCCGGCTGTTCGAGCGGGGCGAGTGCGTGGCGCAGGAACACCAGGGGTGCGATGGCATCAGCTACTCCACGGGCAAGATCAGCACCCGTGCGATCGATCATCGGCTGTTGCACGCCGATGGCCGAGCCCACCCGCGGCGATTCGCGGTCGGTCCTTACGTGGTCGAGGTGGGCGCACCAGCCGCTGATCCGGCGGCGGCCGGCTTCTTCGGGACCAGCGACCTCGTCGCCCGATCGGCCCTGGGCATCATCCCGGCACCGGCTTCCGTTCCGGAGGAAGAACTCTCCGCGCCTGTCCTCGATCCTAGTTTTTGATCTTTTGTCTTGATGCGCCGCAGGCGCATAGCCCACCCTCGGCGCTCGCACCGCCGCGGGTTCTCAGACGTCGCCTGGCGAGGACGGCCCAGCAGCCGTGTATTTGGCATACATAAGGCTGGGCACCCGCAGACCAGGCGGCGTCCGAGGTTCCGCCACTTGCCCCGCCACGCAGAACGAGTTCGAAGACAGGTTCTCCGCGCGCTGATCAGCTCAGCACGGGTTCAGGCGCTTCGACGACCTTCACGCGGCTGACGCGCTCGTGCCAGCCGAGTCCGGCGACCATCACCACCACTAGCCCGAACCCGATCCACTGCGTCGTGCTCAGCTCCGCACCCAGCACGAACACCCCGATGATCGCCGCCGTCGCCGGAAAAGCCAGCTCCGCCAACGTCGCTCGCGCCGCCGGCGTGGTGCTCAGACCCACGTAGTACAGCCCCAAAGCGATCAGGCCCGGGATCAGCGCCAGCAGGATCAGCCCGAACGCGTTGTCCAAGCCGACCGCCACCGGTGAGCCGCTGAGCAGCAGGACCACCGCAGCCGCGGGCAGGCCGATCAAGAACCGCAGCGCCGTCACGTCCCGCGCGGGAATCCGGCTGCTCACGTACCTCCCCAGCACGGTCCCCGCCGCCCACAACGCCGCCGCGCCCAAGGCCAGCAACGCGGGCAGCACCTGCGAAACCTTGATGTGCAGCGGGTCTTCGAACGCCAGCAACCACGCCCCGACCAGCGCCGGGACCGCGAACAGGAAGTACCGCGCGGTCAACCGCTCGCGCAGCAGCGCGAACGATGCCACGGCCGCGAAGATGGGCTGCAACTTCTGCAGTACCAACGGCGTGACCGGGTCTCCGACCTGGAACGCGGTGGTGAACAAAGCCGTCGCCAACGCCGACGATCCAACGCCGACGGCGATCATCGCGATGCGCTCGCGCGGTCCGCACGCCAGCAGCGCGCGCCACGCGCGGGGCAGCAGCGGCGTCAGCAGCAGCACGATGATCACGTGCTCCCAGAACACCACGCTGGCCGAGGGGAGCGTCGTCGCGAGGGGTTGCCGCCACAGGGCGTCCGTGCCCCACATCGCGGTGGCCAGCGCCACCAACCAAGTCCGGTCCGCACCCCGCGCCAACGCCATGGGTTCAACCTATCGAGTGTCCCCGACCCCGTTTCACGTGACAGGACACCCGCACCGCACCGCCCTACGCTCAAAACCGGGCACTTCGGATGCCACCTAACGCGATGCCCGTGATCGAGAACTCGACATCACGGGCAGAATCGACACCGCTATGGCCGGTGACGGATAAGGACAGATATCAATGCTTCAGCAGCGGACCCGACTGCTCGGTTCGATCTTCGGCACGTGCGCGGCGGTCGCGCTGGTCGCCGGGTGCGGCGGCGGCCAGCCCACGCCTCCTCCCGTCGAGCAGCCGACCCAGGAACACCCGCCGACCCACGGGCAGACCGCCGCGACCAAGCAGGCCTCGGCGACCTTCGGCCCGTTCGAGCCGGGCGCCAAGGCGGTCACCTACGACCCCGCCCTGGTTCCGGACGGCGCGCGGGTCGACCTGACCTCGCAGCGGTCCGGTGGCCAGACCAAGATCACCGTCGACCTCAAGGGCCTGGTGCCCAACCACGAGTACGGCGCCCACGTGCACACCAAGCCCTGCGGCCCCACCGGCGACGACGCCGGCCCGCACTTCCAGGAGAAGGCGGACCCGGTCAAGCCGTCGGTCGACCCGGCCTTCGCGAACCCGCAGAACGAGGTGTGGCTGGACTTCCACACCGACGCGCAGGGCAACGCCAGCACCAGCGCGGACGGCAACTGGTCCTTCGACACCCGCCAAGACGCGAAGTCGTTCGTGATCCACGCGTCCCACACCCACACCGAACCCGGCAAGGCAGGCACCGCCGGAGACCGCCTCGCCTGCCTCAACGCCTCGTTCTGACCCCGCGCCCCGGCAGGAGTGGTCAATTTCGCGAGAAATTGACGTTCACCCGGGTGACGCCAGGCACGACGGAAGGGCGCTCGCCCAGTGCGGGCGTCCTTCTTTGGGGACGATTCTTTAACTGACCAATCAGTTAATCCCGGTGACCTCCCGAAGGACCAGGTCCGAGCCGCCTTCGAGTGCTTCGGCTACCCGTGGGCGGGCACCACCGACCCGCACGAGAACGACTTCCGCAAGTGGCGCGACGGCCACCCGGCCCTGGACGAAGAGGCCAACGCCCTCCTCCGAGCCAGGTCCCGAGCCCTCACCGACAAGCAGCACGGAGCAGCCGCCGACCTCACCGACCAACTCCAAGCCCTCGGAATAGTCCTCCGAGACCGAGAAGGAACCCAGCAATACCGCCGAATCTCCACCCGGCAGGCCTCCTGACCAACCGCCCGGCTAGGAACAAAACCCGGCAGCATCCGATAGTTCAGGGCCGCCTGCCGTGCGGCAGCTTCCTGCGAGACGCTCAGCTTCTCCACCGCCATGACCACGCGGTATCCACGGAAGCAGCGTCCTGGGGCGGGCGTCACACCTGCGGTGGGTGAAGGTCGTTTCCGGCGTCGGTGACAATGGGAGGGTGACCGCCACTTTGTCCAAGCCCGCCTTGAAGATCGGACCGCACCAGGTCGATCCGCCGGTCGTGCTCGCGCCGATGGCCGGGATCACCAACGTCGCGTTCCGGCGGCTGTGCCGCGAGTACGGCGCCGGGTTGTACGTGTGCGAGATGATCACGAGCCGGGCGCTGGTCGAACGGCATCCCAAAACGCTCGAGATGATCACCTTCGATCCGGACGAGCACCCGCGCTCCATGCAGCTCTACGGGGTCGACCCGGTGACCATGGGCAAGGCCGTCCAGATGATCGTCGACGAGAACCTCGCCGACCACGTCGACATGAACTTCGGCTGCCCCGTGCCCAAGGTGACCCGCAAGGGCGGGGGTTCCGCGCTGCCGTACAAGCGGCGGCTGTTCGCCGAGATCGTGCAGGCCGCGGTGCGTGCCGCCGAACCGGCCGGGATCCCGGTGACGGTGAAGTTCCGCATCGGCATCGACGACGACCACATCACCTACCTCGACGCGGGCCGCTTGGCCGAGGAGAACGGCGCTGCGGCGGTTGCGCTGCACGGCCGCACCGCTGCTCAGCGCTACTCGGGCACCGCGGACTGGCCTGCGATCGCCCGGCTCAAGGAGCACGTCAAGACCATCCCGGTGCTCGGCAACGGCGACATCTTCAGCGCCGACGACGCGCTGCGGATGATGTCGGAGACCGGCTGCGACGGCGTCGTGGTCGGGCGCGGCTGCCTGGGCCGCCCGTGGCTGTTCCGCGACCTGCAGGCCGCCTTCGCGGGCGAGCCGATCCCGGTCGGGCCGACGCTCGGCGAGGTCGCCGGGGTCCTCAAGCGGCACGCCGAGCTGCTCGCCGACCACATGGGCGAGGAGAAGGGCGTCCGCGACCTGCGCAAGCACATGGCGCAGTACCTGCGCGGCTTCCCGGTGGGTTCGGACCTGCGCAGGCAGTTCGGCATGGTGTCGACGCTGGCGGAGGTGGACGACCTGCTGGCTCAGCTCGACCACGACGCGCCGTTCCCGACCGACGCCGAGGGCCCGCGCGGACGGCAGGGCTCGGCGGGCAAGGTCGTGCTGCCGGAAGGCTGGCTCGACGACCCCGACGACGTCACCGTTCCCACCGCGGCAGAAATCGACCACAGCGGCGGCTGACGAGGAACCGCCCGCCCGGACTGCGGGTGCCCCACTTCATGCACGCCAGAACGAGGATGCCCAGGTGCCGAAATCCGTTGTGCACAGCCGATTCCGCTGCCGATCAGCCGTCCTCGCCGGCGCGTCGGTGGCGGTTTTCGCAGCGGGCTGCGCACAACCGCCGGAGGAACCCGCCGCGGTCGGGCTGACCAAGCAGTACTTCGCGGACAACAACGCCGCCGCTCGGTCCGGATCCGCCGCTCAGCAGGAGTTCTTCCGCCGCACGCAGCACCCCGACTTCACCGACCAGACCTGCGATCTCGGCGACACCACGGTCCAACTGGACCCGGCGATGTCCACACTGCGCCCCGATCCCGGCTACGCACCGGACGACCTGCCGCCGCGCGGCGAGATCTGGGTGATCGGCGTCGAGGTGACCACCCGAACCGCGGGCACCATCACCGGTCACCAGATCGGCTCGATGCACCTGGTCCTGCTCGACGGCCAGCTCCGCGCCTTCGCCCCCTGCCCCAGTTCCTGACGCGATTTCAATGGAAATGAGACGTCCGATTTCCATTGAAATCGCGGAAATTGTCCACAGGTGTCGGCGTGTCCGGCACCCTGACGTGGGTGATCGTTGCGAGATCAAGTGCCCGTAACGCCACGCCGGTGCGCCACCGATTAAGTTGCAATGCAGTGATGGAACTCACGCGCTCGTCTGCTCGTCCGAGCGGGTGGGTCCGTTCGAATTCGCTTCCACATCCACCTCTCGACCGGTACACATCAGGCAGTTGGGGATTCAAACGGCGCTCGCATTCGGACGAGGCCAGGGGGTCAGCCGGTTGAGCGAATTGAGCGACGAGCGAGTCAGACCAGCTCGTTCTGTCCGTCACACCCGACGACTCCACGGACGGGAGGTGAGTGCGATGACCGGCATGCGCAACGGTTTCGCCGGGCCGGAGCCCCTTCGCGAGGGCGAGGCGCCCGTGCTGCCGTCCGGCCGACGCACCCGCCAGGACCTGGCCAACGGAACCGGGATGGCGGAGCTGCACGAATCGATCGCGAGCCTGCTGGCCGCACGCGGCCAGTGGCGCCAGGCCTACCACCACCTGCGCTCGGCGCTGGACGCGCGATCCAGCGTCCCTCGGGTTCCGGAGCAGCTGCGGCACGAGGTCAACCGGCTGCGCCGCGAGCACGCCGAAGCCCGCGAGCAGAGCCTGCGCGACAGCCTCACCGCCAGCTACAACCGCCGCTACCTGGATGAACGACTGGCCGACCTGCTCACCGAGCACGCCGGGGCCGATGCCGGGCTCGCCGTCGCGCTGGTCGACCTGGACTGGTTCAAGCAGGTCAACGACACCTACGGGCACCTGCTGGGCGACCAGGTGCTGCAACGAGTTGTCGACCTGCTGCAGAAATCGCTGCCCAGCGGGGCGTTCTGCGCCCGCTACGGCGGCGAGGAGTTCGTGCTCGTGCTGCCCGACGTCGACCCGGCCGAGGCGGTGGCGGTGTGCGAGACGGCCCGCTCGTTGGTGGAGCGGTTCCCGTGGTCGCAGATGGCCCCGGGGCTGCGGGTGACAGTCAGCGTCGGCGTGGCGCACGAGCACACCGACGCCGGACCCGCGCCGGTCTCCGCCGAACAGCAGTTGATCAGCGCGGATGCGCTGCTCTACGCCGCGAAGCAGGCGGGGCGCAACGCGGTCGCCCACCGGATCGGATCCGATGTCCGTTTGGCCGGAATCGCCGCTGAGCGACGAGGAACACATCCGAGAAGGGCGTCCAGTTACTGATCGCCACCCGTCGTCCTCGCTCGGCGTGATCAAGCATGTTTGTGCCGGTCAAATGGCATAGCACGGTTGGCCGCAATAGACGAGGCGCGAGGTAGCATCGTGCACTGATTGTGAAGAAATTGTCGGTCCTATCGTCAGTTCGGGCGATCGGCCGTACTATCTCGGAGGCGCCGTCCGATACACGTCGGGGGGTATCGAGCGCGTCGGCATCATGCAGACCGTTGGCATTTTCGAAGGTGGGAGGGAAAAGGCGTGCCGCAAGACCCCCGGCATGGCGAGGTCGGGCACCGGCGTTCCCGCCCGGAAGCCGATGCTGACGACGGCTCCGCCGCTACCGGTCGACGCCGCCGCGCACTCAGCGAGGACGGCACCGGCGGTACCCGAGTCATAGACCTGCTGTCGAAGCACGGCAAGGCCCCCGGTGGCTCCAACCACCGGCGCGCGGCCGAACCAGAGCCTCCGCAAGCCCAGCCGCCCCGCAACGCTCGTCCCCCGCAGCCCGGCCCGGCCGTTCCCCCCGAAGCGTCCGAACCCGCCGCACACCCCACGGAAGCCGCGCCGCGGCGCCGCCAAGGCCCCCCGAACCGTCAAAGCACGCCGCCTCCGGGTTGGACGCCGCCTGCTGGCGGCCGTCCCCCGCAGGCGCCCGCCGGCGACCCCCGTCGACGCCAGGACACCCCGCCTCCGCCCAGCCGCCGACCGGCGGCGGATAGCGCTGCAGCCGCCTTCACAGGTGGCGCAGCTGCCCGCGGCGGACGGCCGGACGCTCCGGCCGAACCGCCTCGCGCCGGTGCCCCGGCCGAACCCCCGCGCACCGGCGCGCCCGCCAAGCCTCCGCTCAACGACGTCGAGGCCACGCAGATCAACCAGGCGCTGACCGGCACACCGGCCAACCCGCCGCGCCGGATGCGTCGGCCTGCCCCGAACCGCCCCGTCCCGCCTCCGGTGAACGAGGACCTCGAGGCCACCACCCAGCACGCTCCGGTGCCCCCGGCACCGCCGAAGGCCGAAGCGACCTCGGTGGTCTCGCGGCTCAGCCCCGAGGACCAGCCGACCACCTTCGCCAAGCCCGTCAAGCCGCCGAAGCGGAAGCCCGCCGCGCCGCCGAACGCCGCCGAGGAGACCGCGATCGTCGCGGCCCCGGACGACCTCTCGGATCTGATCGACGACGACGAGTTCGACGACCTGGACGAGGACCTCGAAGCCGACGAGGAGCCAAGCGAGGAGCGAGAGGCGGACATCAAGCAGATCGACGCCACGCTCGCCCGCTTCTCCGCGGTCCACGACGAGATCGCCGCCGAGGAGGAGAAGCGCCGCAAGAAGCTCTCGTGGCTGCCCGGCAGGCGCAAGGAGCCCGAGCTCGGCACCGACATGCCCTTCGACTTCCACGACTCCGAGGGCCGCGGTAGCCAGTCCCGGATGGAGTTGAAGAAGAAGCAGCGAAAGCGCCGCACCAACCTGATCGTGATGGCGGTCGCGGTGGCCGCTTCGCTGTCGGTGTTCCTGACGCTCGGCTTCGCCTGGGGCGCCACCACGTTCTGGGGCCCGTCGTCCATCGCGGCGCTGGACCCGAACTCCAACTCCATCAAGGACGTCGCCAAGCAGACCGGTGACCAGAACTTCCTGCTGGTCGGTTCGGACAGCCGCGCCGGGGCCAAGCCCGAGGACGGCGTGGGCACCGAGGAGCAGACCGAGGGCGCCCGCGCGGACACCACGATGATCGCGCACATCCCGGCCGACCGAAGCCGCGTGGTCCTGGTGTCGTTCCCGCGCGACCTGCAGGTCGACATGCCCTCGTGCGAGAGCTGGGACCCCAAGACCGGCCAGTACACCGGTCAGCAGGTGCAGGCCCGCCAGGACGTCCGCCTCAACGAGGCCTACGCCGTGGGCGGTCCGCTGTGCACCACGAAGGTCATCCAGCAGATCTCCGGTCTGCGGGTGGACAGCTTCCTGGGCATCGACTTCAACGGCTTCAAGGCCATGGTGGACGCGGTGCAGGGCGTCGAGATCTGCACCGAGAAGCCGATCATCGACGACACACTCGGCGTCGTGATCCCCGAGGCCGGCACGCACACCATCAGCGGCGAGCAGGCGCTGAACTACGTGCGCGCCCGGCACGTCCAGGGCGACCCCACCTCGGACTACGGCCGCATGCAGCGCCAGCAGATGTTCCTGTCCGCGCTGCTGCGCAAGTCGATGTCCGGTCAGGTGCTGCTCGACCCGGCCAAGCTCAGCAACTTCGTCAAGGCGGTCAGCGCCAACACCTTCGGCGAGAACATCGCCGCCGACCGGCTGATGGACCTGGGCCAGCAGCTGCAGGGCCTGGACCCGAACAAGGTCACCTTCATCACCGTGCCCACCACGGGCTACGCCAACGACGAGGGCATGGAGGTCCTGCGCGAGGACGACACCCACGCGCTGTTCCAGTCCATCCTCGACGACCAGCCGATCACCACGGACGCCACGCCCCAGCAGTCGGCCAACACCCAGAACCTGCCCAGCGGCGGCGGCGCCAGCTTCCACCCGACGAACCCGACCGCCGGTGAAGAACCGCCGCCCGCAACGGGCCTGTCCACGGTGAACGCCGGAACCGACCTCTGCGGCTGAAAACCCGCTCATGGCTCGTGAGTGCTTTGTGGCGCGAAAACACCCCGGAGTGCTCACGAGCCGTGTTGGTACGGCAACCCGGATCATGAAACCCCAGCTTGAGCAGGGATTCCTCATTTCGTGTTAACCGCTGGTTCACCACGGGGCATCCTTCACGATCCGCGCTGGAAGTACCCTGGGTTGCATGCGTGAGGTCTACCAGGAACAGCTCGGCGAGCAGGCCGAAGAACTCGCTTCGATGTCGGCGATGGTCGGCACCGCCATGGAGCGCGCCACCAAGGCACTCCTGGAGGTCGACCTCGAGTTGGCCGAACAGGTCATCGCGGACGACGTGCAGGTCGACGAGGCGCGGGCGCGCACGGAGGAGCACGCCTTCGGGCTGCTCGCCCTCCAGGCGCCGGTGGCCGGCGACCTGCGGACGGTCATCTCCACCATCCACACCGCTGAGGACCTGGAGCGGATGGGCGACCTGGCGCTGCACGTGGCCAAGACCGCGCGCCGCCGCCACCCGAACGCGGTGCTGCCGCCGGACGTGCAGCCGTACTTCGCCGAGATGGGCCGGATCGCGGTCAAGCTCGCCGAGCGCGCGCGGACCGTCATCCAGACCCAGGACGTGGAAGCCGCGCGCGGGCTGGAGGAGGACGACGATGAGATGGACGACCTCCACCGCCACCTGTTCACCGTGATGATGAGCCCGGAGTGGTCGCACGGCGTGGCCGCCGCGGTGGACGTCACGCTGCTCGGCCGGTTCTACGAGCGCTTCGCGGACCACGCGGTGTCGGTGGCTCGCCGGGTCGTGTTCATCGTGACCGGAAAGATGCCGAACAGCTGAGGCGTTTCCGCAGCTCGCCATCACTGTGACCGAAGAAGTATTAATACTCGGTCTCAGTACTCGCTGCTTTGATCGTCATGTGCGATCCTCGTTCGGGTGAGAACGTTCCGAACCGGGGTCGCTGAGGTGCGCGTTGCGTAAGAGTCCGACCGTGCACAGACGACGGCTGGGCAGCGAGCTGCGGCGGCTGCGCGAATCCGCGGGGCGCACGCACCGCGAAGTTGCCGCCCACCTGGACTGCTCCCAGGGCAAGATCAGCCAGATCGAACTCGGCCGGGTACCGGTCCGCACCTCCGACGTGCGGCTGATGGCCGAGTTCTACGGCGCGACCACCGAACAGCTCTCCTCGCTGGTGGACCTCGCGCAGGACTCCAAGCAGCGCGGCTGGTGGCAGCAGTACCCGAGCACCACGCAGCGGCCGGGCCTGCAGACCTACCTCGGACTGGAGACCTCGGCGAAGGCGGTGAGCTGCTACGGCGCGGACCCGCTGCCGGAGCTGCTGCAAACCGCGGACTACAGCCGCGCGCTGCTGACCGCCGACGTCCAGGAGCACACCCAGGACGAGCTGCAGGAGCGGCTCGCGGTGATCTCGACCCGCCAGCAGCGCCTGCTCGGCGAGCAGCCGCTGGAGTTGTGGGCAGTGCTGGACGAGTCCGCGCTGCGGCGCTCGGTCGGCGGATCCGGGGTGATGCGCCAGCAGCTGGAGCACCTCGTGCTGCTGGGCTACCGGCGCAACGTGACGATCCAGGTGCTGCCGTTCCGAATGGGCGGCCACCCGCTGATGGGCGACCGGATCGCGGTGTTCTCCTTCGCCGACGAGGCCGACCCGCAGGTGGTCCATCTCGGAGACTCGGCGAACTCCCGATTCCTGGACAAGCCCGCGGACACTGCGAACTACCTGAAGGCCTTCGAGCAGGTCTGCACCAAGGCCCTCAACCCGAAGAACTCCAGCGCCTTCATCTCCGCCATCGCCGACGAATCCCCAGCCTGACCCCCTCGTTGCAACTGCAGGTTTCAGTCACGACTGACCACAGTTTCAATTGAAACTGTAAATCCCACCCACGGTCGACCACAGTTTCAATTGAAACTGTGGTCCCACGGGTGTGGGGGGGGGGGGGGGGGGGGGGGGGGGGGGGGGGGGGGGGGGGGGGGGGGGGGTACACAGGAAAAAAAAAT